>CAZFZP010000022.1:0-11926 GCA_964523515.1 uncultured Gammaproteobacteria bacterium | reverse complement strand
GAAGCGAAGCAATCTATATGGATTGCCACGGGTTCTGCGAACCCTCGCAATGACAGGGTCATTGGGACTATAGAGTTTTATCCGGAGCAGGGGAAATATCACTATACCGGGCACAGAAATTGTAATGTGAAATATTCGTCAGAAGATACAAAGAAAAATGGCACAATTTGTCCTGTTTGTAAAAAAGGTTTAACAGTAGGGGTGATGGAAAGGGTAGAGGAGATCGCTTCGCGCCAGAATCATGAATTAAGAATCATGAATCATGATGGGAGGATAACAAGTGAAATTTTAAATAGGCCGGGATATAAAATGTTAGTGCCTCTTCTTCAAATTATAGCAGAGGCTTTAAGTTCCACTCCAACTAGCCAAAAGGTATTAAATGAGTACAAAAAGTTAGCTAGTGGATTAGGAGGGGAAATTAGGGTTTTAACTAAGTCTGAAATCTTAGAGATTTCTAAATTAGTAGGGCCTAAAATAGCAGAAGGGGTGGAAAAGGTTAGAAAGGGGGATCTGATAATAGATCCTGGATATGATGGAGTATACGGGGTGGTAAAGATTTGGAATGAAAGCAAGGAAGATAAGACAGAAGAGAAAAAAACTGAGGTTCCACAACTGGAATTATTTGATTAAATAAGTGTTAAAATACTGATTATGAAAATAATAGTTGGTTTGGGAAATCCCGGGGAACAATATAATAAAACCAGGCATAATTTAGGATTTACTCTTTTGGATAAATTAGCGTCTAGCGTTAAGGGTATAGCGTCTAGTTGGGAATATAAAGAAAAGTTTAAATCTGAGATTATGAGCTATACGCTGAACGCTAATAACTATACCCTTGTTAAGCCTCAAACTTATATGAACAACTCAGGTATGGCTGTGGCTGCAGTAGTAAATTATTTCAAGGTACCTTTGGCAGATTTAATTATTGTTTATGATGAGTTGGATCTTCCCTTAGGGAAGATTAAAATAAGGCAGGGTGGGGCAGCAGCCGGCCATCATGGAGTGGAATCTGTTATCAAGGCTTTGGGTGATGACAAATTCATTAGGGTAAGGTTGGGAATTGGAGGGGGTCAGCATGCAGATATAGAGAAGTTTGTATTGGATAATTTTAGGCCTGATGAAAAACCTCAGGTAAAACATATGTTAAAACAAGCAGTTCATCTACTGGATACCATATTGACAAATCCCAGCTTTGCAAGATAGACTAGTCTAGCTATGAAGGAAGGTTTTTATGTTTCTACCCCGGTGGCAATTCTAATAGGCGCAGCCATTATCTCAATTTCAGTCCTGCTCTCCGGTGGAATCATTAAAGTTGGTGGAGTTGGTACTACTACTGGTACTGCTCAAACTCCTACTCCAGAGCAACCAGCTGCTCCTGCTGCACCTTCAGGTCCGGTTAAAGTCTCAATAGATGATGACCCGGTTTTGGGTGATAAAAATGCTCCAGTCACTGTAATAGAATTTTCAGATTATGAATGCCCATTTTGTAAAAGGCATTTTGATCAAACCTACTCCACTCTTAAAAAAGACTATATTGATACCGGCAAAGTTAAGTTAGTTTTTAGGGATTATCCGCTTTCTTTCCATGATCCAATGGCCACCACTGAGGCTATTGCTGCCAATTGTGCCAGAGAGCAAGGTGGAGACAGCGCTTACTTTAAATTCCATGATGCAATATTTACCAAAACAACCTCCAATGGTAATGGTTTAACCAAGGATAACCTGTATACGATTGCCGTTGATTTAGGTTTAAATTCAGCTAACTTAAAAACCTGTGTCGAGTCAGAGAAAAATAAAGAGGAAGTCACTAAGGATATCGCTGATGGTTCCACAGCCGGGGTGAGTGGCACACCCAGTTTTTTTATTGGTAAATCCGATTCTTCCGGCACTATTGAGGCTACTATTTTAGTCGGAGCTCAACCTTACAGCGCCTTTCAATCTGCTATAGACCCCTTGCTGAAATGAACAAAAAAATTATTATTGTGGTTGGGTCTTTGGCAGTAGCAGTTTTCTTGGGTTGGTTGATAGTAGCTTCTTCAAAGCCACTCCCAGGGCAAAAAATAGCAGATTTAGGCAGAGATCATGTGACTGATATTTCTGATGTGACTTTCAATTCAAATCCTCCTACCTCTGCAAAAGTTCTGAAAATTGGGTTTTTCCTATTTGGGCCAAAAGAGGAGTATATGACCGGGTTTTATCAGATGGCTATCTAAGCCACTCTTTAGAGCATGGATATATAATCTTGTCGTATAACTGTGAGAAAAAAGTCGTCAGTCGTCAGTCTTCAGTCATCAGCAGAGCCTATGCTCATGAGGGGGAGCCAGTGGAAATTCATGATATAGCTACAGGTTCTGCTCGACCCTTAATGCAAATGAGAATCAGTACAACTGGGGAAATGAATGCTTTCACCCCACAAAATCCACCAGAGGCAGAGGTAGCATTGCCGGACAGTTTTAACTCAGATGAGTGTAAAGCTTTAGTAAACCAACTTTCACCACTTCTTGATGATTATCACAGGTTAATAATAGTTCCCAGGCCAGGTATGGATACCAGACTTGCCCTAACAGCCTGGACTTATATTGATAAACTGGATACTTTTGATGAAACTAGGGTTAGAGAGTTTATTAGTGCTCACGAAAACCAAGGCCCAGAAAAAACCGTTGAATAATATCTTGACAAATATGTAACCATTGTATATACTTTGGTTACATGACTACTGTAATACACATCAAAGCTGATAAAGAAGTTAAAGAAAATGCCCAGAACGCTGCCAAAGATTTAGGCTTAACTTTAACTGATGTAATTAACGCTGCTTTAAGGAATTTTATCAGGACCAGAGAGGTGATTTTCTCTGATATTCCTCAAATGACCCCAGAACTAGAAAAGAGGTTGGAAAAGGTGGAAGAGGACATAAAGTATGGTAGGAATTTGTCTCCTAAGTTTAAAACAGCTAAAGAGTTTATAAAATATCTTGACTCCTTATGAATATATCCTCTAATAAAGGTTTTAATAAGGATTATAAGTAGCATAAGTATCAATATCACAGGGGATTTAAGGGCAATTTTTAAAGTGGATGGAGCAGATATAATTTTTGTAGCCATAGATTCCCACAGCAATTTATATGGATAAGTAATTTATGAACGACCAAATAATTCTAGCGGTAGATGATCAAGGCAATTTTAATGGGGAATATATCCCTAAAATAGTAGGGCATACTGGTGAGGGCAAAAGGCATCTGGCTATGACTGTTCTTCTTTACAATGACAAAGGAGAAGTATTATTACAAAAAAGGAAACATAAAATTTTTGATGATATTTGGGATATCACAGCTGCAACGCACCCATTACATAACCAAGATGGCAGCGATGAAACTGTGGAAGATGCTACCTGGAGATGTTTAAAAGTAGAATATGGAATAGAAGAGAAAATATCTCTTAAAAACCTGGGATTCTTTAATTATTTTGCGAAGTATGGAGAGTATTGCGAAAATGAACATTGTGCTATTTTGGTAGGGGAATACAACGGACCTTTAAATTTAAATCCCGAGGTAGGTTATGAATATAAATGGGTGGAAAAAGAGGAATTTTTAAGGGATGTTGAAGCTAATCCTGAAACTTATACCCCCTGGACACTTGAGGCGGTAAAGCTACTTAAATAAAATTGGACTTTCCAACTATAGGGTGATATAATTATGCAATGTTAGCAGAGAGAGTAGAAGTTTTAGCTGGGGTTGGTCTATTTGTAGTTAAACCAGAAAATCCCGGATCATTTTTAGCTATTAAAGAGGCTAGCTCTAAACGGACCACTAATAAACTAGCAGGCATGCGTTCAGCTCCATTTTCATAAGGTGTTTGGTTGCATGCATATTTACTTAATGCCACCCCAGATTTAGAGGTTAGGAGGGGTAAGGGGTCTGATATGGCAGGAGAACCAAGATGGGTTGATCTGTTGGTAATATAGACTTCAGTTTTTGATAAGTACTGTCTAATTTCCAATATTTTCCCGCTCATTTCTCCTGTCACATCTGCTCTTTCTGTAGGGGATAAAGATTTTAAAACTTCTTCCTGGTTTGAGTGATTAACTTCTGGTATTAGTTTAGCTTGAGGATTTTTTCTGGGGTCAGAGTCAAAAATCCCATCTACATCTGATAAAAATATCACCTGAGTAGCTTTAAGTTTTTCTCCCAGGTAACAAACAATTGTATCTCCGGACAAAACAGAACAACCCCAAGCATCATCCAAAACCATATCACCAAAAAGTACTGGTACCAAACCTTTTTCCAGTGATTTTTCAATATTTTCTGTGTCTATCTGTGATAATTTGCCTGCGTTTTGAGTAATAAACTCATGTGGAGGTAGGGAGATTGCTTGAGCATTTGCCTTAGAGAGAGCATCCAAAATTATCTTATTAAGCTTTAACATGCTTTCCTGCACTTCTTTAAAAGCTTGCTTTTGCTCTGGGGTTTTCATCCCGTGATGAAGGTCATATTTTTTAACAGTACCATGTGCAAACGATCCTGCACCGTGTGCTAAAACAATCTGATAACCTTGATCGGTAAGTTGCCTAATTTCTTTAGATAAACTTTTAATAATGGAGATTCTAGCTTTAGGGATAGGTGAGTCCTTTTGTGTCACCACAGCCCCACCAAGTTTAATAATTAAGAGTTTAGACTGCATGCAGTTGGATTATAGCAGATAAATATAGTAAACTTAGCTTCTAAATGGATTTTCAGGAGTATTTAAAAGAAGCTGCCTCCCAGATAGAGGAAGAATCTGCCAGATTTCTTCAAGCTTGGAAAAGAGAGGTAGAAAAAGTCAGTCCTACTCTAGTGCCTTTGACGGTCACTTTTATAGAAAATTGCAGTGGGGGGAAGAGATTAAGGGGCACTTTGGTTAAGTTAGGGTATGAAATTGCCACTAATGAATTCCACCTTGGAGGAGTCATGGCTTTGCAAGCTCAGCCTGCCACCGTCCGAGGTGATCTCAAAGACATTATAAAAGTTGGGTGTGCAGTTGAGATTTTTCAGACCTCAATACTGGCTCATGATGACATTATTGACCAAAGCCCGATCAGAAGGGGCAAGCCTACTATTTACAGGCAGCTGGGAGGAAATCATTACGGTATCTCTCAAACCATTGCTCTGGCAGATATTGGGTTTTTCTTGGCAGTCAGGCTGATTAGTGAGGCTAATTTTCCGGCTGAACACAAAAACAAAGCTATTTCAGCTTTTTCCCAAACAGTGATTAACACCGGTTTGGGAGAGGTTTTAGATGTAGAAGTACCGCACAAAGATGCTAAAAAAAGAGAAGAAGATGTTTTAACTATACATAGGCTTAAAACTTCCTATTACACTATTATTGATCCTCTGCAACTGGGAGTAATTTTGGCAGGAGGAGATGAGAAACTCCTGGAACAAATAGAACAGTTTGGCCAAAATTTAGGCTTAGCTTTTCAAATACAAGATGATATTTTAGGAGTATTTGGGGATGAAAAGGCTTTAGGTAAGTCTGTCACTTCTGATATAGAGGAGGGAAAAAACACACTTCTTATTACACAGGCTGCTAAATTGGCTACAACAGCCCAAAAACAGGTTCTAGATAGATATTATGGTAAGGGTAAAATTGGACAAACAGAGTTGGAACAAGTAAGATCAGTATTTAGAAAAACCGGGGCGCTGGACTATTCTAGACAAGAAGCAGTAAAATATGTAAATCTAGCCAAAAAGGTCATCCCAAAGCTGACCAGTGATTTGAAGTATCAAAAATTGCTGACTGAAATGGCTGATTTTTTAGTTGAAAGAGATAAATGATTCAAACAAGCATTATTGTATTAAAAAGCAAAAATCCAGCTGTCAAGTTGATGGATATTACTTCCAAAGTAGATAAAATGGTTGCTAAATCCAAAATTAAAGATGGTCAGGTATTGGTTTTTGCCCGCCATACTACTGCTGCAGTAATCATACAGGAAAATGAACCAGGAATAGGTAAGGATTTGCATAATTTATTACACGCAGTTGCTCCCAAAGATGGTCATTATCACCATGCTTTTTCTGAAGATCACCTGGTAGACAAAATGCCTAATGGCCACAGCCATGCCCAGCATGTTCTTTTAGGATCTTCGGAAATAATTCCTTTACAAAAAGGTAAAATGCTTCTTGGCACTTATCAAAAAATCTTTCTAGTAGAGCTAGACCGCACTAGAATGAGGGAAATAGTTGTTCAAGTTACCGGAGAATAATTATGGACAAATTAAACACCCCTCAACATGTTGCAATTATTATGGATGGGAACCGCAGATGGGCTCGTCAGAGGGGTTTACCTGATCTTAAAGGCCACGAAGCTGGATCTGAGGCTCTGGAAAAAGTAGTGGAAGCAGCAGAAGAATTAGGGATAAAAACTGTGACTGTTTATGCCCTTTCAACTGAAAATATCCGCGAGCGGGCCAAAAGAGAGGTGTTAGGGTTATTTAATCTTATGAAAAGAGGCTATCAGACTAAACTTAAGAAGATGATGCAAAATGGAGTGAGAGTAAGTGTTTTAGGCCAGTTGGAAGGCCTACCAGGCACTATTAAAAGGATTATTGAAGAGATTAAAAAATCTTATATCAAAAATGAATCAATAAAATTAAATATTGCCTTAAATTATGGAGGTAAAAAAGAGTTGGTTGATGCAATTAAAGATTTAGTTAAAGAGGGAATTGATGTTGGTAAAATTAATGAGGCGGTGATTGAAAAACATCTCTATACTAATGGCCAGCCTGATCCTGAGTTGGTAATCAGGACCGGAGGTAAAATCAGATTGTCAAACTTTCTGCTCTGGCAGACAGCTTACTCCGAACTTTATTTTACTAAAGTGCTGTGGCCGGATTTTAATGGGTCAGAGCTTAAAAAAGCTATTGTCTGGTATCAAAATCAGAAGCGAAATTTTGGGAAATAGTCTATCTATTCTCTGAGGTGATGAAATAAAGGTTTTTATAATTGGAATTGGTTATCGGGACAATTAGGTTACCATCACAACCTTGGTATCCTTTTAATTCATGCCGGTCCGGGTCACTGCCATCTTCCAGCCTGGTAAATAACATATAACATTGTCCGCCGTTACCTGACCAGTAACCCAAGCCAAAACTGCTAGTTGAAGAAATAACTGAGGTCGGGTTTGTATTCAAGGGATCCAAAGGAGTATCCTTAATAAAATCTATCCCTAAGGGTTTATTGCCACAACTGGGAGTATCAGTAATCCAAAAACCGGTTTTATTGCTGTAATTGGCTCCTTCCGGAAAAGGGGTATTGGCAATGCAAGGGTAGCGGCCATTTCTCTGATAATAAAGTTCTAAAGATAAAGACAGCTCTTTTAAGTCATGTTTTCTGACACTGTCCCGGGCATTATCTTGAGTTCCGCCAAAATAAACCACCCCTGCTATAGACAGGGTGCCGATTACTGTGATCACTACCAGCAGTTCAATAAGAGTAAACCCTTTTTTTATCATATTTTTAATTAGCAGGCAGTATTGGTACTCCAATAAAGGTGACATTGCTTGTATCAGAAAAAGTCCAGGACATGTTAACACTGCCTGATCCAACCTTAGTGCTGCCGGCACTTATTACAGGAGAGATTTTATTATTCCATTGTTGGGTTTGGGAAGTATCAGGAGTGACAGATATAGCACTGCTGCTAATTTTTGCTCCTATAAAATCATGTACTACCCGATCCCCGGCGCTGGTAATATTTTTATTTATACTTGTCACATCAGTTGCCCCATAAATAACTCTGGTTCCTAAAGGAGTAGTTTGGTTGACATTCATCCAGGAAGTAGCCCCGCATGAGGCGGTAGTAGAGGTAGGATAGGTTATGACTATATTATTTGTGCCTGTTGGTGGAGCTACCAGATACCATAGCTCAGTCACTATATACCCATTACCCACAATGTTTATCCGGGTTAAATCCTGCCCGCCATAAGTTACACTATCGGGTAATTTTTGACTTCCATCAGTACCGTTTTGGCTGGTAACTCCCACCAGCAACAACCGGTTATTGCCTGAAATACTGTGAGGCCAGCTAAAAATGGTATTAGTTCCGGCCAGGCAACTGGAGGATGTATCCTTGGCAATTAGGGCTGGTGGCGCCGGTGTGGTAAAGCTGAGTATATTACCATAAGTGATGGCAGTTCCGATATAAGCTGTAGCGCAGAAATAATAGGTGGTGGAGGCAGACAGTCCGGTGACATTTTGGGAGAAATTTATAGTCTCATACCCTGAACCTATTGTCCCTTGTTGAGATACCAGATTGCCAAAGGTAGCACAATTGCCTGTATTGGTAGTTCCATAAGAATATCTAATTCCAATATTGTTACCATTAGGGTTAACAGCACTGTTTAGCGTGGCTGAATTTAAGGCAACATTGGTGGTTGCTAGGGTAGTGATAGTTGGAGATGCCGAGGGTGTTGGTGTTGGGGATGGTGTTGGAGATAGTGAAGGTTCTTGTGGTGGAATTTGGTAAATTGGGCCGGTTATTTCTGACCATTTTTGCAACGTATCAGAAAAAATATTCCTTAAAATTGCCAAATATTTGGGCTGTTGGTTAAAAATTTCAGCCGGGTTGTTATTGTTGGCAAGCTTCCGGCAGAATTTAATCGGTTTTAAAGGATTTAAGGAAACCAGTGAGCCATTAATTACCAATTGGCTGGTTTCTACCAAACTGGTTTGGCAAGCAGATTGGCCCGGAGGTACTCCGGTATATATGGTCCCGGAGGAGATAATCACGCCGTTAATCCTGGTAACTGTCTGGTCAATTATTACATCCCCTCCCACTATAAAAATAAGACCTGAATTATTTTGCCCTAATTGATTGCGGGAGATAGTTAGATTACGGTCGACAAAGATAATCCCCAGGTTATTACCGTTTATATCATCTGCGGAAGCGATAGATAAATCATTGGAGAAATGATAAAGATGGTCATCCACCCCAGCCAGTTTAATTTTATCCCCCCCTAACTGCGCCAGGGAAGCAACTGAAGTATGTTTGATGATATGTAAAGCCGGGTTGTCCTTTTTTTGGGTGTAATAAAGGGATTTTAATTCTGCATAATTAGGCAGTTTGAAAGAGACAAAAGCCGCCCGATCCAAGTCATCAATGCAGGCGCCGGTAGAGGTGCTAAAATTACTGTCAAGTTGAGGGGTAGAGACCAGTCCGTCTGCTTTGGGGTTGGTAGTGATAGCGCATTTGGCATTTTGGGCAAAGGTAGGATCATACGAAGTTAAAAGGTAAAAGTTAAAAGTTAAAAATAAAAGAAATAAAACAACTTTGAACTTTAAATTTTGAATTTTAAACCTATATATCATCGTCCTCCTGGCACATTGATCCTGGTATTGGAATGAACATCACCTTGGGTGGTATCAATCCAGGGTATGCTGGGCGTTTGAAAGCCAAACTTGATAAGTTTGCCATAAACATAGTCCCCTCCGCCGGATGATGAATCCAGAACCCTATTACCCTCTACTTCATCAAACTCAGGTGTGCCGCCCGGGCCAATGACCTGTAAAACGCTCAGAGACCGGGAGCTTTGCAAAGACCCCCTGGTAAAGGTTTTGCCGGAGGGTATTTCTGCGGTGACTGTGTATTGAATGATTTCTTTGATATCGGAAGACCTACCGAAGGCATAAGGGACTTCAAAGCTGATCCGGCCGTTCTCGTTCGTAGTGCCTGTTGCAACCAGGCCGCATCGGGATTCGATATGGATTACGACCCCGGCCAAAGGTGGGCTGCCTTCAGCTGCTGATTTCAAACAGCTGCCCTGGCAGTCTCTGCCCTGGATATTAGTGGTGCCACAGCAACTACCATTGTTGGTGCTTTGGCTTGAGCACTGCGCATAATTTACAGAGCAGGTGGAGTTTGAGCCATCTTGTGTGCCAGTGCTGCAAAGTTTTGGGGGATCATTCTGACAAGATGTGGTAGGATTTTTATTACTAAATGTGCATTGGCCTGACTGGCAGGAATAGTTATTACAAGAATTGCCATTATTGCAATCACTGTTGCTCTGACAAATAGTGTTGGCCGCTGCGCAAACCCCGGCATCACAATACCTAGTGGGATTAGTGCCACAAGAAGTAACTTCTGTGACGGCTGGATATTGGCAGGTATGGTTTGCAGTACAGATATTATTAGTGCAAGGATTATTGTCATTACAGTGTGAATTATTTGCACATCCTGTATTAATACAGCTACCATCTCCATTACACCAGCCAGCTCCGCCAGCTGGTAAGATACAGCTTTTGCCAAAGATTTCATCATTACTATTAGAGTTGCAGATTCCTGTTTCTGCTTCCCTTGGGGAGTCTCCATCGCATCCACTTACACACTCTTTTTCACATTCATCCCTGGTGTCACACCTGTTATCATTACAGTCACTGCTGTTACGGCAAGACTGTTGTGCAAATGCTTCTGGGACAATACTCCAAGTAGGACTATATGCTAAGTTTGATTGGGTGGGAACGAAGTTATCTGCATCCCAATCTTCCCAGCAAACAGGCAGTGGGTTTTGATCTTTTTCATTCCAATAAAAGCTGGGCCATTGGCTGGAATCAAAATTTAGGTCATCAAAGGCATTGACCGCAATAGTAAAGTCTTCATAAGTGCTGGCAGTGCATGAGGTATTTGCCACGGTGACCAAGGCAGAACAAGACGGGCCACCACTTTTATCAGCGCTCAACTCATAAGTCCCTGTATCTTCAGGCACATAACAGGTAAATTGGGTGCCGGGTGATTTGGGGGTGCCAAAAGTAACACCGTTAGGGCAAGTGACACTGTAATCTCCGTCCGGGCCGTTGATAGTGGCATAGACAAATCCGCCTGGTGGGACACGGCTGCGGGATAGGGTAATGCTGCAGCTTCCGGAACCGCTTCCTCCGGGAGTAGAGCCATCAGAGGTAATAAAATTGGTAATGTCAGTATCCAGCAAGGTGTCGCGGGCTAAATTAAACAGCCCGAAAGTATACTCGCCATCAGCAGTGCTGGCCGGCGGTGTCCAGAGATTATCACCTTCATTGGCATTATCCTTAATCTTGGTCCAGCTATTACATAAAGTTCCTGCGCAGCCACCGGTAGCCGGATAGCTACCAGTCTTATAGAAAATATCTGCCCCTTCCAGGTTATTCAAATTGACCCTCAGGTTAATCTCCGGCCAATCTTCACCCACCTGTTTGGAAACCGGTTTAGGGGAGACAGTCATGCCTCCATTGCCATCTGCGCAATATGCATCCGGCCCGCCGGACAAATTACAGGCATTATTACAAACAGCCCAGGTGGAAGCTTGCTGGTTGCCATAATCAGTGCATCTGGCCTGGCCTTCCTGGTTACAACCGGTAAAAGTTGTGCCGGAACAGAAAGGCCCAATCCAGACCGGAGCCAGCGGATCAACCGTAAAATTTGCAGTACACCTGGGGGAACTTTGGGTTCCTTCCATTAAATTATTAGAACTGTCCCGGGCATTGGCAATAATGGTATAGGTGTCAGGGGCAAGCCCAGTGGTATTCCAAGACTGCCAGGTCTGGGCAAAAGTTTGGCCTGTGGAAGAAGGGTTAGTTAAATCTACCAATTTATTAGCCCCACTGTTTCTATATAAAGCTACATCTTTGGGATGGACATTGTCATGGATATTAAAGCTAATATCCACCAAAGTACCGGCCGGACCACTATCTTGGCTTAAAGATAGGGAGGTACAAGTGGGTTTTTCCAGGTCTTGACAGGCAGGTATGGATTTGGAACAAATAGTGCCGCAGCTGTCAGAAGTGCCGTAAGTGGTGGTCTGGCTACAAGTAGGTTCAGGGGCATCACAAGCATGAGGGATACAACTTGGAGCTGGACAGGTGGCAGATGTTCCGGCAGAACAGCCCTCTACAAAACCACAGTTGTTATTAAAACTGCAATTATTA
>CAZFZP010000021.1:0-11934 GCA_964523515.1 uncultured Gammaproteobacteria bacterium | reverse complement strand
TTGCTTTCACCACCGGAATCTTACAAAAACTAAATAAACAGGAGCTTGAAGGAGTAACAGCCCACGAACTTTCCCATATTGGGAATAGAGACACTTTGGTTATGGCAGTAGTTTCTGTTTTAGTCGGAACTATAGCTCTTCTGGCGGATTTTTTTATGAGATCACTTTGGTATGGAGGTCATAGAGATAATGATAATAAAGGTAATACTATATTTTTAGTAATTGCTATAATAGCGGCAATTTTAGCCCCAATTGTGGCCACTTTAATCCAACTGGCAGTATCCCGTAGGCGTGAATTTTTAGCAGATGCATCAGGTGTACTTTTAACCAGATATCCATCAGGGCTGGCATCTGCATTGTTTAAGATTTCAATTGATAAAGAGCCTTTGGAGGCTGCAAATAGAGGTACAGCCCATTTATATATAGTGAATCCCCTAAAAGGAGCTGAAGCCCGGGAATGGCTAGCAGGGCTCTTTAATACTCATCCACCTATTCAGGCACGGATTAAAGCCTTAAGTGAAATGGAAGGAAAAATATAACCCGTATATGAGTAAACTTACCCCAGATCAGGTAAAACATGTGGCCAAATTGGCAAATCTGCCTGTAACAGACAAAGAGATAGAAAAATATTCAGATCAATTTTCCAAAATTTTAGATTATATTGAACAACTAAATCAGGTTGATACATCTGGGGTGGAGCCAACTTTTAATGTTTCAGGTCAGGTTAATGTTTATCATCAAGATGAAACTATAGCTGGAATTTCCCAAGAAGAGGCCTTGTCTAATACTTCACAGAAAGAAAAAGGGATGTTTGTAGTTAAAAGAGTGCTTGGAGGCGAGGATAATGGCTGATATTACTTCATTGACTCTGATACAGACTTTAAAAGCATTGGAAGATAAAGAATTCTCTTTAGAGGATCTAAATAAGGCTTATTTAGAAAGAATTAAAAGATACAATCCAGAGCTAAATGCATATCTTCATATTAATGAAGGAAATAAAAAGATTCCTGCTGCTATCAAAGATACTATTATTACTAAAGGAATTCCTACTACAGCATCCTCTAAAATTTTAGAAGGATTTATCCCACCATATGATGCTACAGTAATGAATTTATTATCTACTCAAGAAGTAGGTGTAATTGGCAAAACTAATCATGATGAATTTGCCATGGGAGGGTCAGGTGAAAATTCAGCATATGGGGTGACTAAAAATCCTTGGGATAAAAGTAAGGTCCCCGGGGGTTCTTCTTCTGGCTCTGCAGTGGCTGTGGCAGCAGATTTGTGTGTTTTTGCACTGGGATCTGATACAGGTGGATCTATCAGACAACCAGCTTCTCTTTGCGGAGTAGTAGGATTAAAACCTAGTTATGGGGGGGTTTCCAGGTATGGATTGATTGCTATGGCTTCTTCTTTAGACCAGATTGGGCCAATGACTAAATCTGTTGAAGATGCAGCTTTGGTGCTAGATTGGATTTCAGGTTCAGATGGTTACGATGCTAATGCCTTACAGGAAAGATTTACGATACAACCTTCCAGGTTGCAGGCTGGAATTAAGGGATTAAAAGTTGGAATCCCTAAAGAATATTTTGGAGAGGGGTTGGATGCATCAGTTAAAAAGGTAATTGAAGATGCTATTAAAAAATTAGAAGAGTTGGGAGCAGAAATAGTTGGGATCAGTTTACCACACAGCGAGTATGCCCTTGCAGCTTATTACATAATAGTGTTTTCAGAGGTATCTTCTAATATGGCCAGATATGATGGTATCAGGTTTGGCAAAGGCCGGGAAAATATTGGGTCAGAAGTTAAAAGAAGAATCATGTTAGGGACTTATGCTTTATCTGCCGGGTATTGGGATGAGTATTACTCAAAGGCTGCTAAAGTTAGGACTTTGGTAAAACAGGATTTTGAAAAAGCTTTTGATAGAGTTGATGTGATAGTTGGTCCTGTCTCCCCCACCACAGCATGGAATTTGGGAGAAAAAGTTAATGATCCTCTGGCTATGTATTTAGCAGACATTTATACAATTTCTGCAAATTTAGTAGGAATTCCAGGTTTGTCTGTGCCTTGTGGATTTTCTGATGGTTTACCAGTTGGTCTACAAATTCTAGGTAAACAGTTTGATGAAGAAACTATTTTAAAGGTAGGTTATGCATATGAACAAGCCACTGATTGGAGAAAGGAAAAGCCCAGATTATGATGACCTATGAACCTGTGATTGGACTTGAGGTGCATGTGGAGTTGAACACCAAGTCCAAAATGTTTTGTAGATGTTCTACTAAATATTTTGGTGAAGATCCGAATACTCATACCAGCCCAGTTTGTTTGGGATTACCAGGAGCTTTACCATACATTAATAAACAAGCAATTGAAAGTTGCATAAAAATTGGCCTGGCTTTAAATTGTAAAATCTCACCGGTTTCCAGGTTTGAAAGAAAGAATTATTTTTATCCAGATTTACCGAAGGGTTATCAAATTTCGCAATACAGGTGGCCACTTTGTGTAAATGGTTGGATTGAGATAGAAGGTAAGGATGGAAAAGCCGTAAAAATTAGAATTAATAGGGCTCATCAAGAAGAAGATACAGCTAAATTATCACACTTCGGAAGTGTGACATTGGTTGATTTTAATAGATCAGGCGTGCCTTTGGTAGAAATAGTCACAGAACCGGATTTTACCCAAGTTGAACAAATTAAAGATTATGCCAAAAAATTGCAGCAAATTTTTAGGTATCTGGGAGTATCAAATGCAGATATGGAAAAAGGGGAAATGAGATTGGAAGCAAATATTTCTGTTCGGACTGTAGGCCAGAAAGAATTACCTCCGTATAGAGTAGAGCTGAAAAATATTAACTCTTTTAGATTTATGATGGCAGCAGTTGAATATGAGATAAAAAGACAGATTGATGAGCTGGAAAAGGGTCGGACCCTACAACAGGAAACCAGAGGATGGGATGAGGATAAGAAGGTTACCTTCATACAGAGGGTAAAAGAAGAAGCAAATGATTATAGATATTTTCCAGAACCGGATTTACCTGATATGAAGATAACTTCAGAAGAAGTGGAAGAAATCAGAAAAACTTTACCAGAATTACCTTGGGTAAAATCACAAAGGTTTGAGCAAGAATTAAGTTTAAGTAGTGAGCAAACAATATGGTTAACCCAGTCAAAAGAGATGGCAGATTTTTTTGAAGAAGCAGTTAAAGATGGAAAAGAATATGGAGTGGATGCAAAACAGATTGCAAATTACATAATTAATAGAAAAATAAATATTGAGGAATCTCTTCCAGCACAGATAATAAAAGAAATTCTAGAATCAAGATCCGGAGTGATAGATGATGAAACAGAACTGGAAAAATTAGCTGCTGAAGTCATAGCTGAAAATCCAAAATCTGTGGAAGAATATAAAGCAGGTAAAGAAACAGTCATGCAATTTTTCATAGGAATGGTGCAAAGAAAAACAAAAGGCAAGGCTGATACACAAAAAGTGAAGTTGGTACTTGAAAAGCTCCTCTAATTAGCTGGTAGAATAGGTGACGTAATGCCTAAATTTGTCCATCTTCATGGTCACACAGAATATTCACTTCTAGACGGTATAACTAAAATCTCAAAACTAGTAAAAAAAGTTAAAGAATTAGGCATGGATGCTGTTGCTATAACAGATCATGGAGTGATGTATGGAGCCATTGAATTTTACAAAGCCTGTAAAGAAGCAGGAATCAAACCGATTATTGGAGTGGAAATGTATGTAGCCAAAAGATCCCGTAGAGATAAAGAAGGCAAAGTTGATAGTGAACCGTATCATTTAACAGTTATCGCCAAAAATTACCAAGGCTACCTTAATTTAATGAAAATGGTCTCTATTTCCCATCTGGAAGGGTATTATTACCGGCCTAGGGTAGATAAAGAGCTTTTAAGGCAGTACCATGAAGGTTTAATAGCCTTTTCAGCTTGTCCGGGGGGTGAATTTGTAAGAAGCTTAAAGGAAGATAAAAATCAAGATGCAGAAAAAGTAGCAAAAGAATATCTAGAAATATTTGGGGAGGGGAATTATTATTTAGAATTACAAAATCATCATTGGTTAGAGCATGCCAAAAATGCTCCAGATAGAGTGATAAAAGAAGAGTTAGAAAAAATGGGCAGGTTGCAGGAGTTAACATTTAAAACAGTTTTAGAGCTAAGCCCAAAATTAGGAATTCCCATTGTAGCTACTAAAGATTTTCATTATATAGAAAAAGAAGATGCAGAAGCTCATGATGCAGTTTTATGCGTACAAACAGGGAAATTAGTTAGTGAAACAAACCGCCTACGGATGATAGATACTCCAGAATTTTATATTAAATCACCGGAAGAAATGTCAGAAGATTTTTTGGATTTCCCAGAGGCTATAAAAAATACTGTCAAAATTGCAGACCAGGTAAATGTAGAAATTGAACTGGCCAAAGCAATCTTTCCCATCTTTAAAACTCCAGCAGAAAAACTACCAATGGATTATTTAAGAGATTTAACTTATGAAAAAGCAGCTCAAAAAATGGAGTTGACCGAAGAGGTAAAAAAGAGATTGGATTATGAATTAGAGATTATAGCTTTTAAAAAATACGCGGACTATTTTTTAGTAGTAGCTGATTTTATTGATTGGGCTCATCAACAAGGGATTATCACTAATACCCGGGGATCTGCAGCAGGATCACTTGTCTTATATTCATTAGGAGTGACCAATCTAAACCCGTTGGATTACTTATTACCTTTTGAAAGGTTTTTAACAAAAGACAGGCCGACTATGCCAGATATTGATGCAGATTTGGCTGATGATAGAAGAGATGATGTGATTAGGTATTTAATGGGCAAATATGGTGAAGATAAAGTAGCACATATTGTTACTTTTGGAACTATGATGGGCCGGGCTGCCATCCGTGATATTGGCAGAGTTTTAGGTATCCCTTATGGTGAGGTAGATAGAATTGCTAAATTAGTCCCTCCTCCTAAACAGGGTTTTCATATACCACTTGGACAACATATTAAACTGGTTCCGGAGTTAGCAGAGTTATATAAAAATAATCCTCAATATAAAAAGCTTTTGGATTTAGCAGTAAAAATAGAAGGGACTGTCAGACATGCCTCTGTCCATGCAGCCGGAATTTTAATAGCCCCCAAAGATATTACTGATTATGTTCCACTGCAGCGGGAGGCAGATGGAGATAAAGTTGTTTCCCAATATGACATGTTTTCAACGGTAGATGAATATGGAGGTTTGGGATTGGTAAAAATGGACTTGCTAGGTATAAGAAACCTATCTATTTTAGGTCGAGCCGTTGAATTTGTTAAACAGAACCAGGGGATTGATGTAGATATAGGAAAACTTCCTATGGATGATAAAAAAACTTACGCTATGCTAGCCAGAGGTGAAACTATGGGTGTATTTCAATTATCTTCTGATGGAATGACAAGATATGTAATGGAGCTTAAACCTAATACTATTTTTGACATTATGGCTATGGTTGCATTGTATAGACCAGGTCCTATGAGTATTATTCCTGAATATATAGCTAGGAAACAAGATCCTAGTAAAGTTAAGTTCTATGATCCAAGAATGAAAGAATATATGGAGCAATCGTTGGGTCTTTTGGTTTACCAGGAAGACCTTTTATATACCTCAATGAAAATCGCAGGTTATTCTTGGGTTGAAGCGGATAAGTTTAGAAAAGCTGTTGGTAAGAAGAAACCAGAAGAGATGGCTAAGCAAAAAGAAAAATTTATTAATGGAAGTATTGAAAATGGTTTAACCCAGGAAAAAGCAGATAAGCTATGGGGATTGATAGAACCATTTGCTGCCTATGGTTTTCCTAAAGGCCATGCTGCCTCCTATGCAATCGTGGCTTTTCAAACTGCTTACATGAAAGCTAATTACCCAGTTGAATTTATGGCAGCTGTGATGACCGCAGAATATGGTGACATTGAAAAAATAGCTCATGCCATAGAGGAATGTAAAAAAATGAATATTGTGGTTTTACCCCCTGATGTTAATTTCTCCAAAGTTGGTTTTACTATTGAGGATTTAAAAGATTTATCCGAGCAAGATTTAGAAAGAAATATTGCCGGTGAAGTTAAAAAAGCCAGACAAGGGATCAGGTTTGGCTTATCAGCAATTAAAAATGTGGGGATCTCTGCCATAGAATCTATTATTTTAGCCCGTGAAAAAGGAGAATTTAAATCATTGACAGATTTAATAGCTAGGGTAGATACCAGACTGGTAAATAAAAAAACTTTAGAAAGTCTAATAAAAGCAGGAGCTTTAGATAATTTTGGTTTCAGGTCTGCTCAGCTTTTAATATTAGATGCTGTGTTGGAGCAGTCTCATAAAAATGCCAAAAATAAAAATTCTGGACAGGTATTACTTTTTGGTGATGATGCAGATTCAGAAGAGGTTTTTAAAGTAAAATTGCCAGATGTTGAAGAAATGCCCTTAGAACAATTATTGATTTTTGAGAAAGATTTACTGGGATTTTATTTGCACGAGCCACCATATTTACATAAATTAAAACAAGTCCCTGATTTTGTCAGTATTAAGTTAAGTGAAATAACTGATGAGTATATCGGACAAAAACTAACTTTGGGTGGAGTTATCTCTGAGTTTAAAAAAGTAGTCACTAAGAAATCCGGGGCGGAGATGGCTTTTATTAAAATCTCAGATGGGACTTCACCAATTGAAGCAGTAGTTTTTCCCAAAACTTATGCTCTAAGTAAGGAATTTTTAGCTAAGGATGAGGTAGTAATAATAATCGGTAGGATAGATAGAAGAGAAGATTCACTCTCTATAGTTGTTGAAGATATTAGTTTGTTTGACCCGGCAACCCAGGCCAAAATTAATAAATCCATATTAATTTCTGTGCCAAAAGGAACAGATGTACAATTATTACAACAAATAAATAGAACATTAAGGCAATTTCCAGGGGAATTGGATGTAGCAATTCTGTTACCAAATGGTGGTAATGAATTGAAGAAAATGGTGTTGCCATTCTCTGTAAGTTTTGACCAGACACTGGAGACACAAATTACAAAACTTTTGGGAGAAGGTTGTTTTAAAGTAGTCTAGTGTGCTAAAATTGCCGTATGATTTCGGGTAAAATTAATGATACACAAGTTAATATTGGTGATACTCTCAGAATTTCTAACCGGGTAGTAGAAGGGATTAGAACCAGAGTTCAAGTATTCGAAGGAATTTTGATCAGACTTAGAGGACATCAAGAAAATGCCACTTTTACAATCCGTAGAATTGGAGCTGGTGGTATTGGTGTAGAAAGAACCTGGCCGGTTGACTCCAGTTCTATAGTAAAAATAGAAGTTAAGAAAAAAGCAGACAAAGTTAGAAGATCAAAACTCTATTATCTACGTGATTTAACCGGAAGAGCAGCTACCAGAGTATAGTGATTATTCCCACTCTAACACTCGAATTCAAGCTTTGGAACTTGGGTTATTCGCAAATTGCGGGTTTAGATGAAGTTGGACGGGGTTCTTTTGCGGGTCCAGTAGTAGTAGGGGCTGTTATGTTTACTCCAAAATCCAAAATTCCCTTTGGTATCAGAGATTCAAAATTATTAAAGCCTGAGAAAAGAAAGATTTTATCAGAACAAATTAAAGAAAGCTGTTTGGCTTGGTCTATTGCAGAGACTGGAGTTGAGATAATAAATAAATTAGGGATTGGCAAAGCCACCCAAATTGCTTTTTACAATGCTGTACAAAATCTAAAAAAGATCCCTGATTACCTTTTAATAGATGCCTTTTATATAAATAATATAGATAAAAATAAACAAAAACCCGTTATAAACGGAGATGGAATTTGTATGTCTATTGCTGCTGCTTCTATTATTGCCAAAGTTTACCGTGACGGGCTAATGGAAAAAATATCTATAAATTATCCACAGTATAATTTTGCCAAACACAAAGGTTATGGAACCAAAGAACATCAAGCAGCGATTAAAAAACATGGTTTATCAAATCTACATAGGAAATCATTTAATTTAAGGAGGTTTCTTTAATGTTAATAGATGAGGTGAATATTATTTTAAAAGCCGGGCATGGAGGGCACGGTAAAGTAGCCTTCTTTCCTGGGAAAAAATCCGGTCCTAGTGGAGGAAATGGAGGCAGGGGTGGAGATTTGTATATCCAAACAACTTTGGACATAATGGTTTTAAGAAGATTTACAGCTGAGGAAAATACTGTTGCAGCGGAAGATGGTTTCCCTGGTGGTGATAACAGAAAGATAGGAAAAGATGGTAAGGATATAGTAGTTTTATTACCTGTGGGATCTGTTCTTAAGGATTTAAATACTCTTGAGAAAGTGGAATTAACAGAACCTAATCAAAAAATTCTATTTTGTAAGGGAGGTTTAGGCGGGTTGGGTAACTGTGAATTTAAGTCCTCGCGTAATACCACACCTACTTATGCCCAAAAGGGCTTAAAGGGAGAAGAAAAACATCTTCAAATTAGTTTAAGGCTGATTGCTAATTTTGGGTTAATAGGTTTACCTAATGTCGGTAAAAGTAGCCTACTTAATGAGTTAACCAAAACCAGTGTCAAAACTGCCAACTACCCTTTTACAACTTTAGAGCCAAATCTGGGAGTACTTCCCCCTCGTCATTCTGAGCGAAGCGAAGGATCTGTAATCCTTGCTGACATTCCAGGGCTTATAGAAGGAGCATCCTTGGGCAAGGGTTTGGGAATTAAATTTTTAAAACATATAGAAAAAACATCTACTCTTTTACACTGTATCTCTGCAGATTCTTTAGACATAGAATCAGATTATAATGTTGTAAGTAATGAGTTAAAAGCTTTTAGTGAAGGTTTACTCAGAAAACCACAGATAATTCTTTTGACTAAAAGTGATTTGGTAACATCCAAAGACTTAAAAGAAAAAACAACTCTTTTAAAAAAATACAAACATAAAGTAATTCCAGTTTCTATTCATGACTGGGACTCCATAGAAAATCTAAAAAATATCCTAAGCACATAGGGTCTCACCTTATGTGGCTAATCATCAATTGTAATATTTTGGATAATAGTAAAATCATCTTCTGTTTCTTCTACAAATGTTTGGTAAGAAAGTTTAGGATTAGTTTTAGAAAAATAGCTTAATATTTCTTCTGGGTGTACCCATTCTGTTTTTCTTTTTCCCAAATATTCAGGATAAGATGAAGGTTGTTCTTTCCAACCTTGTAAGGCCTCACCCTTTATGGCTGAAGCCTGTTTATGAATATATTTTGAGAGGTAGACAAATTGTTCTTCATGAGTAATTAAAACTGCCTTATAAACTGCTTGGAACAATGAACCGACTCTTTTGTATTTACGGTTGAAATACATAGTATACCTTGTTCCTAAAGATTGTATGAAACTATCAATTGACTTGGAGCTCTTTTGTCTTACAAAGAAGTGAAAATGATTTGGCATTAAGCAATAAGCAAGTAAGGTGATTTCATCAGCAAAATTATTTAAACGTAGTATTCCTAATATTTTATCTTTCTGCCTATAAGAAGTGTTTGAATTAGAGAGCTGATCTCTTAAATTTTTTTCATCCTTTGGTAGAAGATATTCCTTAAGGTAATTCAAAAAGACTGAATAATCCTGTTGATCCAAAAAGATCAGTCGTTTTTCCACACCACGATTATATATATGATAATAACTATGCTCCAGATATTGCTTTATGGAATTTCTAGCAGGCATTATTAAAGCATAGCAAGGATTATTCAAGCACACAAGGTCTCACCTTATGTGGCTAATCGCTGATGAGGGGAGTAATTTTATAAATAGTCAACGAGCCGCCGCTGGGATATCTTCTTGTTAAAGGAGTTACTGTGGCTGTATCTCCTTCTCTAAGTGAATGATTATCTGGTAGGACATAAATACCCTGTCCAGCTGTTCCTTCCACATCTAATTTTTGAGTTAGAGCTAAAGGTTGCCTGGTATCAAATCCTAACTCTGGTCCAGTTTTTATTGCTTTAATTGTAACAAGGGAAGGATCTCCAGGTTCAAAGAGTCTTTCCGCAATCATTTGATTAGAGTATATCAATATCTTAAAAGTAATACAATATGGTTATATGTCTACTCAAACAACCGGAAATTATGGAGAAGATTTGGCTTGTGAGTATATACAAAAATTAGGATTTGTAATTTTAAAAAGGAATTACCGGATTAGAGGAGGCGAGATAGATATTGTGGCCCGGGATGGAGATACTTTGGTTTTTGTAGAAGTAAAGGCTAGGTTTTCCCATAAATTTGGGTTACCGGTAGAGGCTATTACTTTTTGGAAACTAAAAGCTCTATTAAAAACTGCCCAATTTTATATTTTAGAAACCAAATGGAATGGATTATATAGATTAGATTTTGTTTCAGTAGATTTTACTAAGAACCGGAATAACCCTGCTCTTGAATTAATTAAAAACATCACTATATAATATTGCTTAGCTTAAATGAAAAAAATTTCTATTTTTGGAACAGGTTATGTAGGACTGGTAACAGGTATTTGTTTTGCAGAACTGGGAAACTATGTGGTCTGTGTTGACATAGATAAAAATAAGATTAGTGGGCTTAAAAAGGGTAAAATTCCCATCTATGAACCAGGACTAGAAGAACTTCTTAAAAAAAATATTTCCAAGCTAGAATTTACTACAGATGGGGCTTCTGCCATCAAAAAAACAGAAATAATTTTTATAGCTGTTGGTACACCTCAAGGTAAAAATGGTGGGGCAGATTTAAAGTATGTAGAAGCAGTAGCAGAGGATATTGGCAAAAATATGCAAGGTCCAAAGATAATAGTGATCAAAAGTACAGTTCCGGTGGGTTCAGAAATTAAAATTGCCGAGATTATTAAAAAACATTACAAAGGAGAATTTACCATTGTCTCAAACCCGGAGTTTCTGCGGGAAGGGTCGGCTATAAAGGATTTCTTGCACCCTGACCGGGTAATAATTGGTTCATCTCATCAAGGTGTTGCAGATGCCCTAGTAAAACTTTATGAGCCGCTTAATGCTCCTATTTTCAGTACAGACCTTCGGTCAGCACAGCTTATTAAATATGCTTCTAATGCATACCTTGCTACCAAAATATCTTTTATGAATGAGATGGCAAACTTGGCTGAAAAACTGGATGCCAATATAGAAAATATTGCTTTAGGCATGGGTTATGATAAGAGAATTGGATCTGATTTTTTAAGGGCTGGAGTAGGATATGGAGGGTCTTGTTTTCCAAAAGATGTTAAAGAATTAATTTATACAGCCAGATTAAATGGTTCGGATCTAAAGATTTTAGATGCAGTAGAGGTGGTGAATGATATCCAAAAAGTCATACCTGTTAAAAAATTAAAAGAGAAATTGGGTAAGTTGGATGGAGCCAAGGTAGCTATCTTAGGGCTTTCTTTTAAACCCAATACCGATGATTTAAGAGAAGCACCCTCGCTTGCTATTATAAGGCAGCTGTTAAATTTTCAGGTTGCAATAAAAGCTTGGGATCCAGTCAGTATCAGTGAAGCTAAAAAGATCTTTCCTCAAATTGAATACTTTACGGATATTTACAAAGCTTTAGAAGGAGTTGATGGTGCAATTATTGTGACAGAATGGGATGAAATAAAAAAAATTGATTTAAAAAAAGTTAAGGAATTGATGAAAAAACCAATTATAATAGATGGCAGAAATGTGTTAAATCAAAAAGAGGTAAAAAAATTGGGATTTGAATATTCAGGGATAGGAAGATAAGCTAACTTGTTTTTGTACTCCGATACAAACAAATCCGAACCATTTTTAAGTCACAACCGCATTAGCCGGCGTGGAGATTATCCTGAAGTGAGCGGAGGCGACGGAAGCCGCTTCTCCTGGGCACGCTCTAAATTAATAACCTATGAAAACCTATGAAAGAAAATATTGACAATTTTAACAAATTAGTTTATATT
>CAZFZP010000020.1:5858-12033 GCA_964523515.1 uncultured Gammaproteobacteria bacterium | reverse complement strand
TCCGCGCAAGCTGCCCTTATTTCCCAACAAGCAATTGAAGCAGCCCTGGATGCCAGATGGAATGAGGCAATTAAATTAAATACTCAAATTATCAAAGTTGACCCGAAAAACATTGATGCCTTAAACCGCCAAGCCAGAGCCTATCTGGAAATGGGGAAATTTAATCTGGCCCAGAAATATTACAGTCAGGTGCTCTTGATTGATGCCTATAACCCAATTGCCCAAAAAAACCTTAAAATAATTAAAACCTGTAAGAAAAATGGCAAGGGTCTCAAACCTAATTCTAATAACACTCCCCATATCAGAATCTCCCCTTCTTTTTTCCTCCACGAGCCCGGCAAAACTAAAATAGTTAATTTATTAAAAGTAGCTGAGCCCCAAAAACTCTCCCGGACTTTTTCCGGGATGGCTGTAAATTTGGTAGTTAAAAATAAACGGTTGGCAGTTTTGGATTCAGAAGGCGGGTATTTGGGAGTGTTACCGGATGACCTTTCACATCAACTGCTCCGGCTGATAAATGGCGGCAATAAATATTTAGTGTTTGTCAAATCAGTCAAAGTAAATGGCTTAGCAGTATTGATAAGAGAAATCGTCCGAAGTAAAAAGTTTAAAAACCAACCAACTTTTCTGGATACTTCTAACACCCCTACAGTTTCCGATATTATCGCCCCGATTCATCATTTGGGTGATTCTGATGATCCTCAAACAGAAGGTGAAACAGAAGAAAATATTTAAGCAAAACCTATAATTTCATCTGAAGTCAAAAGCATTAAATTCGCTCCACTTATTCCCTTAGCCCGGGCTTTATAAGAACTTAAAATTTGATTACTGGTAAAAGGCCGGGGTATTTTTATCAATTTATTCTCGATATTTTCTAGCTCCCGGGCTATCTCTTTTTGTCTTTTTTCATCAGCCACTACCACAAACCTGGCTTGAGCCTCAAAAACTTTTTGTTGGCCGGGCTGCAGGGTTAACTGCCACCAAACTTGTTCAGTATTTTTTAAAAAAGGAACATGTTTTGAGATATTAGGTATTTGAGTATAACTAGCTACAGAGTCCTTACTGGTTACTTCCCAGGCAGTAAACTTGTCAATATTAGTATAATCTTCCAATTCCAGCAATCCTAAAATATCGGTAAAAGGGTCCAAAAGAGATTTTGACCCAAAGATTACAGTGGCTTTTTGCGAACCTTTAAATAACTTTTCCAAAGAGATAATGGCATTATCTTTCAGTAAGGCTTGATGCAATTGGTCTAAAATTTGCGCAGTTAAATTTGCCGGATTTTTAACTAAAAAAAGGCTGCTGTCAGATTTGATCACAGCAGGCGTTTCATGAAAATCTTTCATTGATTGGTAGGCCAGGATAAAAGAGATTGAAACAATTAAAAGAAATAATATCAGCCACAAAACCATCAGTACCTTTGGTAAAAATCCTCACCCAGTATGACATTTACTGCAGCTCGGAAATCATGGTCAATTATACTACATTTTAAGCTTTGCAGGCAATTTGGGGCAAATATTTGGCCCAGCTTTCTACTGGTAAATGAATCCTCCTCAGCTTGAACCATGCTTGTCTTCTGAAAAGATATATTGGCTGTTACAATTACATTTCCTCCCATATTAGTAATAATCCGGGCTGCTTTTAAGGCCAATCCGGGATATCTGGTGGCATTGTAAACACCAATAGTTAACTGTTCTGAGATAATTTTACTCTCTGCTAGCTTGTTAGAAATGGCATCTATTTTGGTTGGATCTGCCACCAGAATTTTAGTCTGGTCAGGCAGCTGATCTTCATCTAAAATCTGGGCAAAATCCAATTCATGCACTTTATCAAACCTTACTGACTTAATCCCAAGCGCCAAATTTAAAAGTTCAAACGGAGTCAGATTGGTTTTCAGCTTGGAGTAAAGATATGGATATTTTAAAGGATTTCTCATGTTTCCTAATAAATCACCATCAAATTCAATAAAGGCATCAACCGGGATAGCCAAAAATGAGGCCAGGCTTTTTTGCAATAAATAATTGCCTGACAAATTTTCTTCTGACTCCCCTAACCCATAAATTGATTTGGCCGACCAAGTGCCAAAACCTCCCGGGACTTGAATATAAGTTTCATCAGGGACAGAGATTATTAAAATCTTTTTATCAATTGGATTGTAGGATAATATAGAAATCCGGTCTGTTTTTATGCTTAAATTAATATTAGAATTTTTATCCCAGAGATAATCTCTTTTGTCTGCAGTAGTACTTAAGGGGCTATAAAAATTTTGGACTAAATTAACCAGGTAGCTTAGCAAAAGCAAAAAGGCAATGGTTCCCAGAGCCCAAAGTGCGAGTTTAGTTTGGTATTTAAATCTTTTGGCAGTTTTTTTGGGCATTTACTAACCTTTTAAAAAGAAAAATATCGCTAGTACCAAAAGTACTGCACCAGCATAAAGCAGTAATGTTTGAGTCAAAGTAATCAATCCCAGGCCAGCCAACAACAACACGAACCCGACGATTCCAGAAAACACTGATAAAGTTCTTTTCACTTTTTCATCATATCTAAAAAGCTATTGACCATGCAAGCATTATTAAGTAAACTGATTCAACTAGGAAAGGGGGTGATATTTTTATGAACGAAGATCCAAATAATTCTCAGCCAACGAGTCCAGCTGCTCCTGCTACTCCTGTAACAGAAGTTCCTGCTGCAACTCCAGTAGCTACCACCAGTGAAGCTGGCCCAACTTGTGCAAAATGTGGTATGGCTTCTGCCAATGGTGAATGTAGCGGTTGTAATCAAGGTGAAGGGGATTGCGCATGTCCAGTTAATACACAATTTAATGCACAGGTTATATGACCCTCACCCTCTTCAAAACCAAGATATGCACAAGTTACTCCATTGAAATCAGTTATATCACATTCTTCTGTTAATTGATTTATAACTCCATCTCCGCAAGAAGGAACAGCACCTGCTGTTTAAAATGAACCACTAGATACTAGATATTAGATACCAGATAAAACTGGCCATCTAATATCTAGTTAATCTATAACCATTTCTTTTTCAATTGTTTAAACTTACCTTCCTTAATAGACTCTCTAATTTGTTCTACCAGTTTGGTGATAAAGAAAATATTATGATAGGTGGCCAGATTATGGAACAATATCTCACCTGCCATAAACAGATGCCGTAAATAGCTTCTGGAAAAATTCCGGCAAGTGTAGCACTGACAATTTGGGTCTATTGGTTTTGGATCAGCTGCGAATTTTGCCTGCCTAATATTAATAGTGAAGTTTTTCACCTTTCGGGTGGAATACGATCGCGACGTACCAGGAGAAACATACAGTGACCCATTTCGAGCACGTCTTGTTGGAGCCACACAGTCCAATAAATCTATACCTCTCTCAACTGCTTCAAATAAATCAATAACTTCTCCAATTCCCAGTAGATGTCTGGGCTTGTCATCAGAGATATTATCTACAGTCCATTCTACTACTTGATATAAAGTTTTTCTGTCTTTATGGGCTCCACCCAAAGCAATCCCCTCAAAATACTGATCTGTAAATTTGGCCGATCTAACCCGCAAATCTTTAAAAACCCCTCCATGTGTCACACCGTATAAAAGAGGAGTCGTCAGTCGTCGATCTTCAGCTTTCAGACTTCTTTTGTTTTTTGTCTGACGACTGATGACTGATAGCTGACGTCTATATTCCTTTACACTTCTTAAACCCCATCTCTCTGTTCTTTCCAATGATTTTAAAGTCTCTTCATAAGAATATTTTGGGGATTCTAAATCATCAAAAGCCACTATTAAATCTGCCCCTAAATCAAACTGGATCTGAATAGATTTCTCAGAATTTAATTCATGTTTACTACCGTCTAAATGGGATTGAAATATAACTCCTTCTTCAGTCACTTTGTTCAAACGAGGTTTGGATTTACTATCTTCTTCATGTAAAAGCTTTCCTACTCCATGCTCCAGTGCCACCCCTAAAGAAAACACCTGGAAGCCTCCTGAATCTGTCATAATCGGCCCCTCCCAGCCCATAAACTTATGTAATCCACCTAGTTTTTTTATTGTGCCTACACCCGGTCTTAACATTAAGTGATAAGTATTCCCCAGGATAATTTGCACCCCAATTTCTTTAAGGTCTTTTGGAGATAAAGCTTTAACAGTTCCTTGAGTACCAACCGGATTAAAATTCGGAGTTTCAATTATCCCATGTGCAGTCTGAAGAGAACCAACCCTAGCCCTACCATCACGATGTGTAATTTTAAATCTATTCATAAATAAAGCAACGAGGTCAGCAGCAGTCAAAAAATGTGGCGCAGCTAATCGTACTCATAAAGTCATACTGCTTATTCAAGAGCTAAATTTTTCCTGGCTAGTTTTTCAAGTTCAATTTTATTCCTACCTTTAAAATATTTTCCATCCTTTAGATGTTCTTTTAATTTATCAGCCAGGAAATCCCCTGCCAAAACCTCCGGAATAATTACAAAATCTGCCCCGGCTTTATATAAATCTTCTGCATCTTTAATAGATTCCGCCCTAACAATAACAGGCACACTGATATGCCTGGACTTTAACTCTTCCAGCAATAATTTATTATCATCAGCATCTTGGGCAGTAGAGATTATCAACCTGGCACTATCCAAGTTTAAACTATCCAAAACTTCCGGATCTCCCATATCCCCATAAATTACAGCTATTTTTTCCTCTGCTAAAGCTTCTACTTGTTTAGGATTAAAATCTAAAACTATTTGCGGAATATTTTCTTTTTTAAGTAATTTAACTATTTCCCCACCTATCCTGTGAGCCCCAATTAACACCACATGACCTGTCATATCCTTAATTCCCTCCTCCTCATATGTTTTACCATCCCTTTCAAAAAAGCCCACCAACCCGCTTAATTTTTTATAAAGTTTAGCGCTATGGGTAATCATGATAGAAGCAATAATCATTGACAAAACTGCAGATAAAGCAATCGTTGTTAAAGCCGACTGGCTCACTACCTCCATCTTAAAGCCAATTAACATCAAAATTAAGGAAAATTCACTGACGTGGGTTAAGGTCAAAGAAGTTTGAAACATAGTATGTTTTCTAAAGCCAAAGATGCCCAATAAAAGCAGGAATAAAATCGGCTTAAAAGTCAAAGTATAGATGGTAAAAATAATAGTTAAAGGATAAACTTTATTCAAATCTACAAAAGTAACCTGTGTGCCCAAATAGACAAAAAATAGAGTGACAAAAAACTCCCGTAAAGGTTTAATCTTTCCTTGAATTTGAAAGTGGAAGGGTGAAGAAGCCAGAGCTACCCCTGCTAAAAATGCCCCAATGACTACTGAAAACCCTAAAAACAGGGCAAAGGAAATATAGATAAAACACCAAGCTAGGGCAGTGATAAATAATAACTCTGATTGCCTGGCCACTGATTTAAATACCTGGGGCAGAATAAATTTACTTAAGATTAAAGCTAGAGCAAAAAGTAGCATGGCCTTTACAACCAAAGCCAGCATTGGAGAAGCTTGCTGCAGTCCTAAACCTAAAATGGAGGTGGAGACTGTTAGAACCAGCAGCAAAATCACCGCCAAAAGGTCTTCTAAGAGTAAAATTCCAATGGCCAGTTTTCCATAAAGAGCTGAAAGGTCTTTTTTATCCAACAATAATTTAATTACTAAAATGGTAGAAGAAAAAGCCAACCCGACCCCTAAATACCAAGATTCTATCGTCTGAAAACCTAAAAGCCGGGCTATGCTTGATCCAAGAATTGTCGTGATAATAATTTGTAGAGTGCCTGCTACTATAATAGGTTTACCTAAATTTTTTATTTCCCTTAGATCCAATTCCATTCCTACTAAGAAAAGCACAAAAGCTATTCCAATTTCCGGTAAAAAATGCAGCGCTTCTGAAGCCCGGGGATCAAAAACAGCAGATGAGGCAATCAAAAGTCCACCTAAAAGATAAGCCACGATAAGTGGTAAGTGTAGCCTTACCACTAGATATCCTAGAAAAGAGGAAAGGCCCAATATAATTGCTAGTTGTACAAAAATATTATCCATATTAATTTACCGTCATTGTGAGCTCGCCTAGGCGAGCGTGGCAATCTCAAAACTAGATTGCTTCGTCACTACGTTCCTCGCAATGACGATAGCGCTTTCTTTAAATCTTCAGGTAACTCACTTTCAAATTCCATCC
>CAZFZP010000020.1:0-5848 GCA_964523515.1 uncultured Gammaproteobacteria bacterium | reverse complement strand
AAAAATTCCCCCCCGCCCCCCCTATGGTCAAGCCGGTAAACTTTGCGCCCCCCATACTTTTCATCAGCCACTATTGGAAAACCGGCGTATTTTAAATGTACTCTAATTTGATGAGTCCGTCCAGTCAGAGGAAAACACCTAACCAATGTAAATTGGTTATACTTCATCCTTTCCAGTTTTCTGAGTTGAATTTTGTTTAAATCATTGAAAACTGATTGAAAATTTAAAATTGAAAATTTAAAATTTTGGATTGGTTCGTATTCAGTCTCCGCCTCTTTAAATCCTACCTCGGAGGTAGGAGTAGGATGAGACGTAGGGTTTTGCACAACAATAAATTTTTCCCTATTCCCGGGATTTCTGACAATTGCCCCCTCTATCCTACCAGGCTTTTCCACCAAACCATGAACTAAAGCCAGATATTCTTTTTTAGTAGTTCTTTCTTTAAACTGAGTTTGTAGATTTTCTAGAGCTTCTTGGGTTTTAGCCACTAAAATTACCCCTGATGTATCTTTATCTAACCTATGTACTATCCCCATCCTGTCTAAAGATGATGGATAATTTTCAGCCAACCAGCTTTGCAAGGTCTCACCTTGCTGGGTTTGCGAATCATCAACAACCAACCCCGCAGGTTTATCCAATACTAAAATTTGATCATCTTGATAGATGATATTTAACATAAAACCAGTTTAACATAATGCATAGAATCGATTAGGATGAAAATTATTATTCCCAACAGACTTGTTGGATGCGGGCATTTTCCCTAGGAACTTTGAAATAATCTAAAGCTACTTGCACTGCCACTTCTTGGTCATATAGCTTGCAAGAGAAAATATCCACTAAGGCTTCATCATATTTACTGAAAGTATGGACAGAGATATGTGAATAATCAATAACCACAAACCCGGTTATTCCAGGATTTTCATAAATCCCGCTTACCACCTCTGGCCCTTTTAAAACATGCATTCCAATCTTTGAGGGAAAAGATTTTAAGAATTCAACCAATCCATCAACATTATTCACAACATCCTTGGAAACTCCTTTAAGATCTACAATTATATGATATCTTTTTGTTTGCATTTATATAATTCATTATGAAATTAAATCAACTTTACTTGTCAATATATGAAATTAAATTTTGTGGCTAAATTGAACCTAAGATTTAGAGATAATTGGATAAAATTTTGCAAAACTTTTATTTTTCACAAAATTACTTAGAAGATCTTGTAGTTTTTTTTAAACAGTCTAAACAATATATAGCTGTTGGCATTGCCAAAAGCCGGCGGGTTTCAATTGGCTTACCGCATTTTTCACACTTGCCATAAGTCCTGTTTTTTATCTTAGAAAGAGCTTGTTTAACATTTCCTGCCAGTCCAGTCAACTGGTTTTTCAAAGCCACTGTGCTGGTATGGGCTGTAGCTATCCATGAATCTGTGCCTGGCTCACTACTTTCAGCTACCACATCTGATGTGGCAGGATCATCCTTTTCCACTGATTTGATATTTTCTTTTACCTGTTTCTCTTGCCTTAAGAGATATTTTTTAATCGTTTCTAATGTTTTTTGGGTGAGATCTGACATTCAACCTCCTTAATATTCTGCTGGTACTAAACTTCCAGCTCCACTTAACTTTTAAATTATAACAGTATTTCCATATATTTTGTATTATCTTCTTTCTGGCTTGCGGATCTATAACAATTCTTATAATAGTTTTTATCCCTTCACTGGTATCTTCTTGAACATTCCTTCCAGTAATCCGGTAGAAAATAACCATCCCTAAAATAAATAGTGTTACAGAAAATAAGAGGCTGATTGTTTGGCTTCTTAAAAATTCCAGGAAAAATTTCACTGCTCCGGTAGTAATAAGCGTTAGGCTAACAATCTTACCGGTGGTATGGAAATTAATTGATAAGGGCCAAATTTTAAAAGTAAGCACCGCAAAGATTAAAGCTTCCAGGGCCTGCACCGGAAACCTGTTACCAATGACCCCCACCATTTTAACTCCTAAAAATTCACTAGGGATCCCTACCCCACATCCTCCCAGTAAACAACCTAAATTACCAAAAATTTGAGCTCCCAGGAAACCAATGGCAGCTATATCAGCCACCTGCCAAAAATCCATTTTAAACCTTCTAGAGAAAAAGTAGAGTGTTAACCATCCCCCTAAAAATGCCCCCCAAAAAGAAAATCCGGGATATTTGGTGATTAAAATAACCCTGTAAAAGTCTGCTGTAAAAAAATTAAAATTAATCAGGACAAAATAAATTCTGGAACCGATTAAAGCCCCGAGGGAAGTCAACAGTGTTAAATCTATAATTTTTTCTTCATCAAAATCCCAAGCTCTAGCTTGCCTCCAAACTAAAAAAAGCCCTACTAAAAAAGCCAGGGCAAGGAAAAAACCGAAAGAGGATACAGCAAAACTACCTATTGAGAAAAGTACCGGAAACATAATGCCCAAAGCTTAACATACACCCTAACCTTTCATCAAATTGACAAAACGTGGTACACTAATTGCTAAATGACTGCAACTGCACATGCCTTGGTTGGAGGAGCAATAGCTGCCTCCATTTCAAATCCCGCCATAGCCCTACCCTTAGCCTCTATCTCCCACCCCTTATTAGATATGATCCCCCATTGGGATCTGGGAAATGGCTGGAGAAGCAAAAATAAAGCCACCCTGTTTGTAGAATCTGTCTTAGATTTGGTAGTAGGAGTAATCCTGGCTTATTTTATATTTGGCCAGAATGTTAATCTAACCTACTTTTTAATATGCATCTTCTTCTCGGAAATTTGGGATATTCTCATGATGCCTTATTTATTATTTGACTGGAAATTTTCTCCTTTTTCCACTATATACAACATCCAACATAATATCCAAAGACATGCCAAACTGACCTTTCTTCCCTGGGGAGTGTTAACTCAAGTGACTTCAGTGATAGGAATAGTGCTAATTTTGAGAGTTTTTCATTAATCCCTGTAAGTATTTTTTAAATTCTTCGCCAATTTCCGGATGCTGCAGGCTTAAATCAACCACAGTTTTCATGTACTCTAATTTATTGCCTGTATCATAATATTTCCCATTTTCAATTAAAGCAGCATAAACCGGGATGCCTTCCTGCTGCAATAAGTTAATTCCATCTATTAACCAAATTTCACCACCCTTACCAGGGGCTACCCGTTTTAAAGCAGAGAAAATCTCCGGCGGAAGTATGTAGGCTCCATGCGTGGCTATGTTGGAAGGAGCCTGGTCCGGATCAGGTTTTTCTATAATCTGTTTTATTTTATAGATATTCCCTTCTACCGGTTCCAGATCTGCTATGCCGTACCTACTTAAGTCTTCTTTTTTCTCAATCTTAACTCCAGATATTACCACTCCCCCATATTTTTCATGGATTTTGATCATCTGCGCTAATCTGGGAGGAGTAGAATAAATAAATTCATCCCCCCAAAGCACAGCAAAAGACTCATCTTCAATCACAGCTTCCCCAGCTCACACCGGTGTGCCATTACCGTAAGGCCCTTTTTGCCTGATATAAATAAAATTAGCCATCTCGGAAATATGCTTCAACTGTTTTAGAATTTCTTCCTTATGGCCATTAATTAAGTTTTGTACTAAATCTTCATTGGGAGTATCAAAATGATCCTCTATGGCCCTTTTTGTTGCCCCTGTCACTATAATGATATTTTCTATGCCAGATGCAACTATTTCTTCCACTACATATTGGATAACCGGTTTATCTACCACCGGCATCATCTCTTTGGGCATAGCCTTGGTTTGCGGTAAAAAGCGGGTTCCAAAACCCGCTGCCGGTATTAAAGCTTTTGTTATTTTTTTCATTTAACTCTATTTCACTCTCTCCACATATTGGCCGGATCTGGTATCTATTTTAACTTTCTCTCCAACATCCATAAACATAGGTACTTTTACCAAGAGTCCATTATCTAGTGTAGCATCTTTGTAAACACTGGAAATAGTATTGCCTCTCTCTCCCGGACCAGTTTCAGCTATAGTATAGATCAAACTATTAGGCAACTCTACGCTCAAAGCCTCCCCTTCAGAAACTACTAAAATAACTTCCATCCCATCTTTTAAATATTTTACTTGATCACCTAAAACAATAGAGTTAATAGAAAATTGTTCAAAAGAAACTGGATCCATAAAATTATATACTTCATTATCCTGATAAAGAAACTGGGCTTTTTTCTTTTCTACTCTAGCCTCATCTACTCTAGCTCCAGTGATAAAAGATTTTTCAATTACTGAACCAGTTCTAATATTCCGTACTTTAACCTTAATATTTCCAGAACCACGGCCTGTTTTAATATGCTCATAAGTTAACACCAGCAAAATATCTTTGCCTTCCTTAAAAAAAGTCCCATTTCTTAGTTCATTTACATTTAACATTGTTTAGGATTTTAGCACAAAGAAGTGCTATAATTCCACACTATAACACCAGAATCTAGTGAAACTAGGCCAAATGGTTTTGATATAGCTCACATTGCTGCAAATCTTAAGGGATGGGAACTAATGGAACCTCAAGAACAAGGAAGTAACCGCTGGGTTTTAGATAGAAAGACTACAGATGGTAAACATTTAATAATAGGCATAGATACAGCGACAAGAGAGATTGCTTTGAATGAATGGGGTGAGGGTGGTACAACTTTCCAAATAATGTGTAGAGAAGTAAGTGGTGTAGAGATACACTATGGTGATATAAAGATCTTCGGAGATATTGAATATAGAATATCCTCAAAAGGAGCTAGCCATGAGGTCTTTCTGCCAAATGCAAGTCATTCTGGTTGTACTGTTTCAAAATTTTACCATTTTGATAATTAACTTCTACGTTCATCCCACCTCGTAGGTGGATTAGGTTTACACCTTGTCTTTTTGAAGAAATTTTAAACCTGAGAAGCTAGTGTAGTAGAAATTAAGGTATTTAAACTAACACCTTCCTGCTTTGATTTATAAGATAATTTTCTGTGCAGAGATTTTGGCATTCTGACATTTAACTTTCCACTAAATTCATCTTTTTCAGGCTCAGGAATATTTATTTTTCTTTTCAAAGCAACGCTAATCCAGGCTTTTTTAGCATCCTCAATCAAATCTAGCGCTTCTTACTAATGCACTTCCCACTTGGAATGTAGGAGAGACTCTTACGCTCCACTAGAGCCATTTACACCCCAAATCTCCTAAAAAGATCAATACTAATTGAAGCTAATTTACAGCTTCCCACTTGGAATGTGGGAATGTAAATTCTAACCAAACTATATACGGCCGTTAGTAGTCTGATTAACATCCTATAACATCCTACCTCCGAGGTAGAAAGACGATGACACCTAGAGATTTTTTATATTTTAGAAGATTTGACAAATATATTTAAAGTTATAGAATATACTCAAGATGCCAGGAGAATTGTTAAAAAAATATAGTCCAGACAAAATAGACCAAGCTTGGGGATCACTTATGGAGCAGACACATATATCTAGGTACTATCCCCCAGTGTATCTTGAAAGACTAAGACAGACAGTTGAAATAGTGCATTTTGCTTACAGGACTACAGTTTTTGAAGGAAGTACTTTACCAAAGAAACGCTATATGGTTTTAGCAGGAGGAGTGCGAATAATTCAACCTGCAATAACTATACAAAGTGCTGGAAAAGGAGATTATTTTGGTGGAGGTGATATAGTAAGCATAACATATCGGCAACAAATGGAATATCAAGCAATTGTTTCGTCTAAAAAAGGCGCTGATTTATTAATAGTCCCATCTGACGATATTTTTAGCGAAATGGAACGTATAGAAATAGGCAGACACTTGCTGAATTCTTTAGGAGCAAGAGGGGGAAACATCAG
>CAZFZP010000019.1:7180-13064 GCA_964523515.1 uncultured Gammaproteobacteria bacterium | reverse complement strand
AAGCTATACCTTTCCATAAAGCCTCTTCCCCTACACTTAAAAATCTTTTCTTGTCTGCATCTTCTCCTATCAGCACACTCCAGGCTGCATCTGTAAACCAACCTTCAAAAACCGCTCCCAGATCAACACTCACGACATCTCCTTTTTTTATAATCCGGTCAGTTGGAATACCATGCACTATTTGTTCATTAAATGTGATACAACTACCCCATTTATAATTATCAACTGTTAGAAATGCCAATTCTCCACCTAATTTTTTAATCTCTTTTTCGATAATTGAATTTAACTCTTTGGCGCGAGTTCCAACCTTGATTGATTGAAGTGATTTTTTTAAGGCAGCAGCTGTAATTTTACCACTTTCCCGAATCTTTCCTAACTTACTATTTTCTGATTTCATTCCATTCCTCTTTTGGCTACTATATCTCTAATATCTTTTTGAATATCATCCGGAAGGCCAATTCCAGATATAGTTTGTAAAATCCCTTGAGTTCTATACTTTTGCAAAACTGGCTCTGTAAAGCTGTGGTAACTTTCCAGTCTTGTTTTTATCGCTTCCCTGGTATCATCAGCCCTTTTTTGCTCCTCAGCTCTTTTTAATAACCTATCTAAAACCTGTTCGTCACTAACATCTAAGTGAATCACTAAATCAAACTGGGGATCAAACAAAGAAAGTTGGTGCAAACTCCTTCCATAACCGTCGAAAACAAATCCCCTTTGGCAATCTTCTTTGGAAACCCTATCTTTCATCACCTCGGCTGCAATTTTATCATCAACTAATTTACCTTTTTCCAGATCCATTTTTAATTGTTTACCCAAAGAATTTTCCTCTTTGGCTAAAGTCCTTAACAAATCTCCGAAACTGATAAAAGGTATATTTAAGCTATCTGCTAATAGTTTGGCTTGGGTAGATTTTCCAGAACCCTGAGGGCCAATAAAAAGTATCTTCATTTTTAGCCCCTCCTTAAAAATACATTGTAATTTCTTTCCACTAACTTACTTTCAAAATGTTTGGCTGTATCTAAAATTACAGAGACAACGATTAAAAGCCCAGTACCACCTAATATCAAATTTTTTAAATCAGTAAATTGAGAAGCAATTGATGGCAAAACTGCTATCATACCCAAAAACAACGCCCCAATTAGAGTCACTCTGACCAAGACATGATTTAGAAAACCTGCTGTAGCTATACCAGGTCTAATTCCAGGTATAAAAGCGCCATTCTTTTTTAACTCATCGGCAATTTTGACAGGATTAAAAATAACAGCCGTATAAAAATAGGTAAACCCTACTACCAATAGAAAATAAACTACATTATAAAGCAGACTCTCTGGCGTAAAATTAGCAGCCAACCATCTGCCGAAAAACTGCAACTGGGATTGTGATACCTGGCTAAAATATCCTCCCAAAAATGAAGGTAAAAGCACTAAAGAAACTGCAAAAATAATTGGAATTACCCCAGCTTGATTAACTCTTAAAGGCAAATAAGTCTTCATACCACCAGATTCCCGCCCTCCTAAAAATCTTCTGGCATATTGAACTGGGATTTGTCTTCTGGCCTCGTTTACAAAAACTACCCCAGTAATCACTAAAATTCCCAGAGCTAAAAAGATTAGAATATTAAAGATTTGTGTCTGATCTACTATCGAAGCAGTCTGAGTTAGAACAATTGGTAATCTGGATACAATGCCTGCAAATATTAAAATAGAAATCCCATTACCAATCCCATATTCTGTAATTAACTCTCCCAACCACATTAAAAAAATGGTCCCTGCACTCATACCAATGATAATTGAGGATATTTGAATAGGAGTGACTGAAGTTAAGATTCCTTGATTCCTGAGTAGTACAAACATCCCAAACGCCTGTAATAAAGAGAACGGGACTGTCAAATATCTGGTATATTGGTTGATTAACTGCCTTCCTATTTCACCTTCTTTTGATAATTCTTCTAATTTGGGAAAAATCATTGTTAAAAGCTGCATAATAATTGAAGCATTAATATAAGGATTAAGTCCTAAAGAGATAATGGAAAAGTTAGCTAAAGTACCTCCGGAAAAAATATCTAATAATCCTAAAAATTGGTTACTTGCAAATAGCGCCCGCAATTGAGAAAGGTCTACGCCTCCAACAGGAATATGAGAGATAATTCTAAATACAGTGACAATTAAAACAGTAATAAAGATTTTTTTCCGGAGGTCTGGTATCTTGAAAGCGCTGATAATAGGGGCAAGTAATTCAGGCATTCTCTACCTTTCCGTGAACTTGTTCTATTTTCCTGCGGGCGCTTTCTGAGACTGGTAATTTAACAGTCAGGGGTAACTTAAGCTCTCCAGTCCCTAAGATTTTTACTCCTCTTTTAATATCTGTTTTATTAATAACTTTATTTTTAATCAAAACTTCCATATCTATTACTGACCCGGATTTAAAAATATTAAGACTAGTTAAATTCACACCTCTTGCTTTAGTAGAAATAGCAGGATTGCCATAACCTTTTTTAAGAGGTAATTTCCTATAGTTTTGGATACCTCCACCGACAAAGCCGAGCTTAACTTTACCTCTGGCTTTTTGGCCTTTGGTACCTCTGCCTCCGGTTTTACCGCGGCCAGAGCCCAATCCTCGACCAATCTTCCTATAGCTTTTAGTTGTAATTTTTCTTAACTCATTTAATTTCATAATATTGATTTTAATTTTCTGAGAGCTTTTAGTGTAGCATATACATTTGAAATTTGATTTTTAGTTCCTAAAATCTTTGATGAGATGTCATGGATACCAGCTGCCTCAACTACTACTCTAACTGCTCCTCCAGCTCTTACTCCAGATCCCGGTGGCGCAGGTTTTAAAAGCACCTGGGCTGCACCATCTTTTATTCTGATTTGATGAGGAATAGTTCTACCTTTCAAGGGTATTTTAAACAGATGTTTTTTAGCATAAGTGGAAGCTTTTCTCACAGCTGATTGGACATCCGCAGCCTTACCCAAACCAACTCCCACAGATCCATTCCTATCACCTACCACCACTAAAACCGACACTGATCTTTTATCTCCACCTTGGGTTTTCTTAGAAACCCGGTTTACCTTTACTACTTTTTCAAAATATTCAGATTGATTATCAGGATTCATATTTAAAACTTCAACCCCCCTTCTCTTGCACCCTTAGCAATTTCTGCTATTCTACCATGGTATAAAAAACCACCCCTATCAAAAACTACCTCTTTAATTTTTAATTTAATCGCTTTTTCAGCTACCTTTTTCCCTACGGCAAAGGCTTTTTGTAATTTAGCTACTTTACTAAGTTTAAAATCAGATTCTGCTGCTAATGTTTTTCCAGAACTATCATCAATGATTTGGACATAAATGTGCTTGCTAGAACGAAACACAGCCAACCTTGGTCTAAGTTTAGTCCCAATAATTTTTTTTCTAACTTTTAAATGTCTTTTAACTCTTAATGTTTTCATATCATTTTGTTCCTGTTGCTCCTGCTCCTACTTTCCCAGCCTTACCTGGTTTTCTTCTCACATATTCACCTTCAAACCTCACACCTTTACCTTTATAAACATCCGGTGGTTTAAGCTGTTTAATATTAGCAGCCACCTGGCCTACTAAATATTTATCGATTCCGGAAACTGTAATTTTGGTATTATCCCTCACTTCAAATTGAATACCTATTGGTGCCTTCACCTCTACCGGATGCGAAAAACCTAAAGATAATGTTAATGTACCATTGCTACCCTGAGCTTTAAAACCTACCCCCACTAATTCTAAATTTCTAGACCAACCGCTGGTTACTCCAATCACCATATTATTAATTAAACTTCTAACCAATCCATGCATGGATTTTTCTTTGGCAGTATCACCTTTTCTTGTGACTATAATTTTCTCTCCTGCTATTTCAATCTGCATATCTGCTATCATCGCCATCTTTAAGATTCCTTTTGGCCCATTTACCACTAAAGTATTATCAGTTTTTTCTACTGTGACACCTAAGGGTATTTGTATTGGTAAATTGCCAATTCTACTCATATTTTCACCACACCTCCGCCATAACTTCTCCACCTACACCCAATTTTCGCGCCTCTTTGTCAGTCATCAATCCTTTAGGGGTAGAAACAATGGCAATGCCTAAACCATTTAATACAAATGGCAAAGATTTAACACTTTTATAAACTCTTAAACCTGGCTTGGAAATTCTCTTAACATCAGTTAGGGCGCGGTCCCGGCCATCATATTTTAATGTTACCTCAATTTCCCTTTCGCTTACTTTACAACCATCAATATATCCTTCTTTTTTTAAAATTTTACACAGGTTTAAAACCAGTTTTGAGTATCTAAGAGATACTTTAACCCTGCTTACCATATACCCATTTTTTATTCTAATTAATGCATCAGCTACTGGATCCATATTTTTTATTTTTACCAGGATGATTTTTTAACTCCCGGTAACTCCCCTCTATGTGCTAATTCTCTAAAACATAATCTACATAAGCCAAATTTCCGCAAATACCCACGTGATCTGCCACAACGCATACAACGATTCTTTCTTTGAACTTCATATTTTACTTTAATCTTTACAAAATTGCTTGTTTTTGCCATATTAATCTTTCCTAAATGGAACTCCTAGTAATTCTAAAAGCTTTAACCCTTCATCACGGCTTTTAGCAGTTGTTACAATTGTTACTGCCATTCCTCTGGTCTTATCAACTGTTTTATAATCAATCTCAGGAAAGATAATTTGTTCGGCAATACCCATATTTAAATTACCTTGGCCGTCAAAAGACTTAGGGGAAATCCCTTTAAAATCCCTAACCTTTGGCAACACAATATTTACTAATTTATCTAAAAAAGCATACATTTTATCTCCTCTTAAAGTTACCATTATACCGACTGGCTGGCCGACAGTCACTTTAAAGGTTGCTATAGATTTTTTAGCATAGGTTATGATTGGAGTCTGTCCTGAGAGGGCAGAAAGATACAATTTAACTTTATCTAAAACCCCCGGTGTTTCTTTAGCCTCACCCAAACCAATACTTACTACGATTTTATCAACGCGGGGAGTAGCTAATTTATTTTTGCGTCCAAATTCTTCTGTTAATTTGGCTTGAATCTCTTGTAAATATTTATCTTTCAATCTATTCATGCGATCTCCTTTTTGCATTTTTTACAGATCCGGATTTTATAATCATCATTTTGTTTAAAACCTACTCTAGTTGCTTTTTTGCAATTCGGGCAAACCAACATCACATTTGATAGGTTAACAGATTTGAGTATATCTATAATTCCACCTTCCCGACTTGCCTGTTTTTTAACATGCCTTTTAGATATATTAATACCTGCAATCCAAATCCGGCCTGTTTTTTCCACTAATCTTTCTACTACACCGGTTTTACCCTTATCTTTACCTATTAAAACTTGTATGTTATCCCCTTTTTTAATTTTATTCATAGTAAGCGTAGTTAAGCTACCAAACCTCCTGGGCCAAAGAAATTATTTTAGTAAAACCAGCATCCCTAACTTCTCTGGCAATTGGGCCAAAGATGCGGGTTGCCCTTAAATTACCATCTTTATCAATAACTACTCCGGCATTATCATCAAACTTAATATAAGAACCATCATCACGCCTAATTTCTTTTCTGGTCCGGACTATTATCACTCTGACTATTTCCTTATCTTTAACCTGTCCATTGGGATCAGCGCCCCTGATAACTGCCACCACAATCTGACCTAAAGTAGCTTTACGCTTACCAGTCCCACCCAAGGGTTGTATTACATATAAAGCTTTTGCTCCCGAATTATCAGCTGCTTTTAAAATACTCCTATGTTGAACCATAAATGAGCTATCAGTCTTCAGCTATCAGCTTTCAGACTTCTCTTTCTTTTTTCTTGTCTTT
>CAZFZP010000019.1:774-7170 GCA_964523515.1 uncultured Gammaproteobacteria bacterium | reverse complement strand
ATAAAAGAAGTTTTTGTTTTTCATCTGTTTTCTTTCCAGTCTGAGGACTGACGACTGAAAGCTCTTCAGTCTTTTCTTCTGGCATAACTTCTTCAATATCTGCCGCTGCTTTTTCTTTTAACTCTTTTTCTACTATCGCTTCTATATCCCTACCTATTACCTTGACTATTCTCCAATGTTTTCTTTTAGAAATAGGTGCAACCTTTTCTATCTCTACTATATCCCCGGGTTTAGTTTTCAAAAGATCATCTACTAAATATTTTTTACTTCTAGCGTAAGTCTTTTTATACAAAGGATGAGTCACCCTTCCTGTTACCAAGACTGTAGCTGTATTTTTCATTTTTACTGAAATGACGCGTCCAATCATAAGTTACTTAAGTCACTTAAGTGACTTAACTCCTTTTTTTATTCCTAACTCACCCAATAATTGTTTCTGCCTGAAAACAGTCAGCATTTGGGCAATGTTTTTTCTTTTTTTAGATATAGATTTTAAATCTTTTAATTTTCCCATATTTTTATCCAAAACTAAGCTTATCAGTTCTTCTTTGGTTTCTTGAACCCTTTTTTGTAAGCCTTTCAAATCTAATTGTTTTATTTCTGTTAATAATTTTTTTTTCATACGGTCACCTTTGCACTAATTTTGTACTAAGTGGCAATTTATGAGCTGCCAATCTTAATGCTTCACGGGCTATCTCTTCGGTAACTGCACCTATTTCAAATATTAATTGGCCTGGTTTTACGACTGCCACATACCCTTCCACATCACCCTTGCCAGAACCCATGCGACTCTCAGCAGGATGTTTGGTAACCGGTTTATCAGGAAAAACCCTAATCCAAATACGTCCACCTCTTTGAGTGTAATTAGCCATGGCACGTCTGGCTGCCTCAATTTGCCTCGAGGATAACCAACCAGTTTGGATAGATTTAAGTCCGTACTGGCCAAAAGATATGGTATTACCACGGGTAGCAATACCCCGTCTTTTACCACGGAAAGTTTTCCGATGTTTAGTTCTGCTTGGTTGAAGTAGTGCCATATTAAATATCCAACTCCCCTTTGTTGATCCAAACTTTTACTCCGACATATCCGGATTTAGTCAGTGCCGGATAAATCGCAAAATCTATATCTGCTCTTAAAGTGTGTAGCGGCAATGCCCCAACTGATTTACTTTCTTTTCTGCCGATTTCTGCTCCCCCAATTCTACCGGACAAAAGAATTTTGACTCCTTTGGCTCCAGACCTCATCACCCGGTCAACAGTTTGGTTCATCACTCTTTGAGCAGGCAATCTTCTGATTAATTGATCAGCAACAGATTGGGCCACCAAATAAGCTGACAGGTCTGCAGACCTCACTTCCCGGGGAGCCAGCTCTAGTGCATTTTCTTCTTTAATATTCATATTTTTCATTAAGAATTTCTTTAACTCTGTTAATCCGGTTCCTCCACGGCCAATTAAAACTCCAGGTCTGGCTACATGGATAATAACTTTTAGTTTATTAATAGATCTTTCAATATCGACTGCAGCAATGCCTGCTGGTTTTAATTTTTCCATCAGAAGTTTTCTGATCTTTAGATCCTCAGCCACAAATTGGTGGTATTTTCTGCTCGGAGCAAACCAACGGGATTGCCACCCCAAACCAATTCCCATTCTAAAACCAATTGGATGAATCTTTTGTCCCATTTTATTTTTTCTCCTTCTCTGTTAAAACAATTTTAATATGGCTCATTCTTCTAACATAAGGCTTAGCTCTACCTCTGGTTCCAGCCCTAAATCTTTTCATCTTGGGGCCTTCATTAACCTCGATAGTTTTAAAACTTGCTGTATCAACCCCTTTTTGTTTGGCATTGGCAAGTGAGATTGCAATTGCAGAAGAGATTTCCCGAGCTGCCATCTTGGGTGTAAATTTTAAGATCTCCAAAGCTTTGTTAGGTTCCAATTTACGCACCATATCAGCTACAAGCCTTAATTTGCGCGGACTGGTATGTATAAATTTTTGTATACTAATAATTTCCATAAGTTACCTCTGTGACCTAAATTGCTTAAGTCTTAGACACGCTCTTTTCTGTCATTTTGCCGTGTCCTCTAAAAGTTCTGGTTGGAGCAAATTCACCCAGTCTATGCCCTACCATAGACTCTGATACAAAAACTGTAATAAAATTTTTACCTTGATGAACTAAAAAAGTTGTCCCCACAAACTCAGGTGAAATTTGAGACCTTCTGGCCCAAGTTTTTATCGCATCTTTTTTACCACTCTCTTTTTGAGCTAAAATTTTCTTTAATAACTTTTCATCAATATACGGTCCTTTTTTGCTTGATCTGCCCATTATTTTCTCCTTTTTAAGATATATTTACTGGTCCATTTTCTTTTGTTTCTGGTTTTACCAACAGCTGGCTTGCCATAAATTGTCATTGGTTTCTTTCTTCCGATACCAGATCTACCTTCTCCTCCTCCATGAGGATGTGAATCTGGATCCATAGCAGTACCCCTAACTTTAGGCCTAATGCCCATCCGCCTTGATCTGCCTGCCTTACCAATCACTATACTAGACCATTCTTCATTACCTAACACCCCAATGGTGGCCATTGACTGCAAGTTAACCATTCTAGTCTCTCCTGATGGCATTTTCAAGTGGGCATAGCCTGCTTCTTTGGCCAAAAGCTGAATTCCTACTCCAGCGCTCCTACCTATTTTTCCGCCTGCTCCAGGGGTCAGTTCAATATTATGTAAAATAGTTCCTACCGGAATATTTTTTAAACTCATGGCATTACCTGCTCTTATTTCTACCTTATCTCCAGAAATTATTTTATTGCCAATTTTTAAGCCTTGAGGTGCTAAGATATATCTATGCTCACCATCTGTATATTTTATTAAAGCGATGTCACAAGTCCTGTTTGGATCATATTCCAAAGATATAACAGTCCCTTCTACACCTGATTTATTTCTTTTAAAATCTACTTCCCGGTAAAATCTTTTATGTCTACCACCCTGACCCCTAACAGTTACCCTGCCATTGGACCGACCGGAATTTTTTTGTAAAATTCCTTTTAATTTTTTTGGCACTTTTACCCCAGACTCTTCTGGACGTTTCATAAAACTGGTAAATCTTCTGGCGTAACTCATATTACTTGCCTGTTATCACCTTTCTTTGGGTAGTGGGGGATGACCCGACAGCAGATTTTTCTACTCTAACCTTTGTTCTACCTAAAAAGCTTTTCTTTTCCTTCATAATTCTTGGCTCATTTTCAGCTGAAGTCACTACTACTTCTTCTTTTTCTGGTTCTGATTCAAAAATTGCTAATTTTTGGCCTTTTTTAAGTAGAACAATAGCTTTTTTGACCCCACCCACCAGATAAGATTTTCTAACTCTTCTTTGCATCTTAGTGGCTGGCTTTAAATTAACAGTTCTAACTCCTAGAACATTCACATTAAATTGAGAAGCTATCTGTTTGGCAATCTGTTTTTTTGTAGCATCTCTATCCACTGCAAAAGTGTACTCACTACTACCTGCTTTTTTCATAGATTTTTCAGAGATAATAGGTTTTAAAATTATGGTATTCATTTTATTTATCAGCCTTTGGCTGAAGCCCTTCTACTGCTTCTTTAGTTAAAATTAATTTTTGGTGGCGTAACACTTCATAAGTATTGATTAAATTAACAGGCAAAATATCTACCCCAGGGATATTTCTAACTGCCCTAACCGCCGAATCTATTTTTTCTCCGGTTACAATTAGTGCGCTTTTTAATTTCAACTTTCCCAGAAACCCTACCATCTGTTTGGTCTTACCAGATGCTTTTTCCAATCCTGTAACTGTCAGTACATCTAAGTCTTCAGTTTTAACAGAAATGGCAGAAAGTAAGGCAGCTTTTTTCATTTTTTGGGGCAGGGCTAAACGGACATTTCTTGGTCTTGGTCCAAAAGCAACTCCACCTCCTACAAAGATCGGGGCTGATTTAGCTCCGTGTCTGGCCCTACCAGTACCTTTTTGTTTAAACCATTTAGCAGTAGTCATCTTTATCTCTCCCCTGGTTTTAGTAGAAGCAGTCATATTTTTTTGATTAGTCATATAAACTCTTAAGGCTTGAGCCAGTAATTGTTTGTTAACTTTTACCCCAAAAATTTCTTTTGGAAGCTTGAGTGTGCCTGTTTCTTTGCCTACTAAAGAGTAAACCGGCACTGTCATTTTGTCATTTTTTTTGATGGTTTTTGATATTTTTGTTGTTACTTTTTTAACCATTTTATTCCTCTACTTTCTCAGGAGCTTCGCTCACTTCTTCATCTGACGACTGAGGACTGAGGACTGATGACTCCTCTTCCTCATCAGCTTTTTCTTCAGGCGGAGGAGTATAGCCTTTAATTCGCCCAAGCTTTGTCACCATTACTAAACCGCCAGTTGCACCCGGAATAGCCCCTTTAATTACCAAAGTATTTTTTGCTTTTTCAAGCCCAACCACTTCTAATCCTCTGACAGACACAGTTTCACTACCCATATGCCCGGCCATCTTTTTACCTTTAAATACTCTACCTGGAGTAGTACCGGAACCAATAGAACCTGGAGCCCGGTGTCTATCTGATTGACCGTGAGTTTTAGGTCCGCCGGCAAAGTGATACTTTTTGACTACTCCGGCAAACCCCTTACCTTTAGAAACCCCGGTTACTTTTACACTATCTCCAATAGAAAAAACCTGGTTCAAAGTAATCTCTGTTCCAGGTTTCAATTCTTCTGCTTCAACCCTCACTTCCCTAAACCAACGGATGGGTTGTTTTACTCCAATCTTTTTTCCAAGTCCAAGTTGGGGTTTTTTAACTGATTTTTTGGTTCCAAATCCTAGTTGAATTCCATTATAACCATCTTTTCCCTCACTAGTTTTGATCTGGGTTACAAAATTAGGATTAATTTCGACAATAGTAGCTCCGACTCTTCTCCCTCTAGAGTCATACGTACTAGTCATATTTTTCTTTATTCCAAGCAATGTATTTAACATATCTTTTAAAGCACAAAAAAGAGTGAGGGTCGAGCTTTCGACCGCTCACTCAGTATTTCGTTTTTCAATCGTCGTATCGAAACCCGACGCACGATCTACTGAAAATTTAATAAATTTTACTTAACCACTATTAATGGTCATCTAAAGGAATTCTAACAAATCCGAGGTCAAATTGCAAACTAAAACCTTTGTTTTATAAAATACCATATGATGAGTGAAAATCCTGAAACTACAGCAAGTGTGACAATAATCCAGGGAAGCCATGATTTTGACTGAGTAGCACCTTCAGGAATCACACTATCAGTTGAAATAGCTTCTACCTCTCCTACTAAATCCTGGGTTGGTTTTTCTTCCTCAGTTGTCACTCCCAAAACACCTTCTGCAAATCCTGCAACTAGTCCAGCCAAACTTAAATTTTGGGGAGCAGGATGTACGGAACAATCCTTTACTGCGCATCCCAAACCATCATTATCAGTACTGTTTAAATTATTTGAGCTGCTGGAGCTGGAAGAGCTGGATGAATTAGTTGTTTGAGTATAAGTGGCAAATTTAGTAAAATGTTTAGTCCAGATAACCAAATCAGATCCAACATCAATTTTACAATCTCCATCAGCTGCTAAGCCGACACCGGTTGTCTGATTGTCTGCGGCACAAATGCTGGTAATTTCAGTAAAAGCTGTGCCTGTTCTGGTATAACCCGCCCTTTTACCAGCCTGGTTAGGCAGTAAAATCCGCACACCTTTGTCAAAAGATAATTTAGCACCGGTAAACCCTATTTCTATAGCAGTACTTAAAGTTTTTGTCTCCCCTGCGGTTTCCGGCAAAGTTACTGTGGTAACAGTTGGAGCAGCAATTACGCCATTCCAATTTGTATCTGTGCTGGTTACTGTGGTTGAAGCTGGAATAACTATGTCTGCATTTTCAGAATCAATAGTAATCTTGGGAAGTGTGCCTGTTCCACCTGTAATAAATGAGCTAACATCAATTGTTGGATTGTCTGTTCCTGCATCTATTGTAATATCCACTTCTTGATCCGGGTCGGTAATAACAACTTCCGGTTTTGTGTCATTTAAAGTGACATCACCGCTACTATCAGGAGCTTTTTGAGTTTCTGCTAGCTTAGAATCAACTATTAACAAACTATTTGCAGTATTACCGATAACATCTGAAACATTCACAACTACATCATTGGCAAAATTTGCAGTAGTAGCGTCTGCAGTCGAAATCCTTAATTTATTACTAATACCCTCACTGCCCCATTTAAATGTTAGAGTTTTATCAGCTCCGGCAGTCAAAGCATTCTCTACAGCAGTTTTTCCGTCAACGCTTAATTCCTCGTTGAAAATAAGAGTAGCACCAAATAATACAGGATCTTCTCTTAAGATTAAGAATCCAATAATAGCAGCTAACATGGA
>CAZFZP010000019.1:0-764 GCA_964523515.1 uncultured Gammaproteobacteria bacterium | reverse complement strand
ACTGTAATGTCATAATTTCCGCCTGTGGCTGTTCCGGAAGTAGAACTTGCACCACCGGTAATGGTAACCGTTGAATCGGTTTCAGCCGTACCGATAATATGAATTGTGTCGGTATTTACTCTTTGAGTAGGTGTAGTGATAACAGGAGTAACGGGAGAATCGTCATCGGTAACTGTAATTGTTTTAAGATTTGAAATTGCAAAGTTACCCGCGGCATCAAATATTTTAACTAGATAATTTATTTCCGCTGTTGAATCACTAGGAACATTGACGTTGTATGTGTATCGTTTTTTTAAATCAAGAGAATTAACAAGGTCCATAGCAACATAGTTTCCGTCATTAATACTGATTTCAGCTTTATCCACAGCTATATCGTCTATTGCCGTAACTCGTACTACTGCTATATCTCCGGTAGTGCCTTCAGGTACAGGAGAAGGACCGAATGTTGGAGGAGTAGTGTCAATGTCAAATTGTGTGAAATGGGCAGCAGTAAAAGTGACTGTTTGTGCATCAGCATCGTATACAAAACTCTCTGGATCAACAACTTCTGAGGCGGTAAGGACTGCTCCGTTATCATCGCGTACAACTATATTTGATAACTCAATAGGAGTTGTCATATTGTACATTACAAGTGTTGCTCCTTTATCTGCAAATTCATCTGCTGAGCTTACATCGAGTGCTATTCTACCTTCATTCATATCAAGTATATTTCCTAAGTCCTGCAAGAAAGTTTGAGTATCAGGATCGTTCATATTGAGTGGATT
>CAZFZP010000018.1:1430-13771 GCA_964523515.1 uncultured Gammaproteobacteria bacterium | reverse complement strand
TGCCACCTCATATGAAGTACAGTTTAAGACCAGGAGTGGAATCCTATTATTCAATCAGGAAGTTTCCGGTACCAGTACTCCAACTATCACCGGTTTACAGGACGGAGGACTTTATACCTGGTCGGTTGTGGCCAAAAATTCTTGCGGCAGAGAAACAACTTCAGCTGCGCTTGATGTTGCTGGCGCTTCCACAGATCTTGCCCCAAAATGTGTCTCTTTAACTCCGAATACGTCAAGTATCCAAATTGGTCAGGATTTAACCTTAACTCCCAATGTCACTACCAATAGTGGTTTAGGAAACATCAAGGTTTGGTACTACAATCCAGTTAGCCAGTATCCTAGTTCCGGTGACGGTTGGACTTTGGTAGATGCTGTTAGCTCTTCAGGAAGCCCAGTTAGGTGGAGTAATGCTAGCACCCCACCAGGTACCCACTATTTCATGATGCAGCTTTTAGATACCAACGGGAATCAGATTGCAGGCCAGGATTTTAGAAATAGCGCCTGTTTAACTTCTGTTAATTTTACCCAGGGTTCCGGTGCTTTTTCCTGCAGGATTACTGTGACAGATGATAGTGAACCTACTTTTTCTTTTAGAGGGTATATTGATTCTGATACTTCTTTAAGCAATCCTGAATATGATTGGGATTTAGATAATGACGGCAATTATGATGATGACAATGATAGCAATGCATCTTACACCTATGGGAATGGTACACACCAGGTCAGGCTCAGAGTCCGGGATGGAAATGAGTCAGATATCTGTAGCACTACTGTTTCTGTGGATGTGCCCTCAGGAGGTCAACAGCCTAACTTACAGTTGGATAAAGTAGTTACTTATAGTGGTTCTGAATATAATAATTTATCTTCCGGAATCAAAAAGTATGCTGCCGGGGAAACAGTAAACTATCGGATTAGGATAAATAATAATTCTTCTACCACAGTCCGGAATGTAGTAGTAACAGATGATCTGCCTACCTGGCTTGATCCGGTTTCTGTTAGTTCAGGCACAATCTCTGGTAAAAGAATTACCTGGAATATAGGCAGCATTAGTTCAGGCGGTTCCAGGGTTATGGATTACTCAGCTACAGTTAATTCCGGTCTACCAATAGGGGAAACTACCCAGGTAAACAATGCCAGAATAACAGCTTCTAACTTTGGATCATTGGATGATTCTGTTTCAGTGGTAATTTTTAAGCAAGGCGCAAATGGGGGAATAACCCTGTCAGTTGAGAAAACCCCCAGTTCACAAAGTGTCGCCCAGAGTGCCCAGGCTACCTTTACGATCAGAGTGAGGAATAATTCCGGCAGAAGTGTGTCCGGAATACAAATTCTGGATGATTTGCCAAGCGGGTTTACTTATGTTACCGGTTCCAGTACCGGTTCAACTACCACTAATCCTTCGATTTCAGGTAATGTGTTAAGCTGGTCGGGGATACTCATAGCCAATAATGCTGATTGGGTAGTGACATTTTCAGCCACCGTCCCTCAAGCTACAGGCACTTATACTAACCAAGCCAGGGCTATAGCAGACGGACGGACTTTTGGTCCGGCTCAAGCTACAGTTTTAGTGACTACACCCAATGTAATTTTAGCTATTCAACAGCCAACTACAATAACACCTGTTGCAGTCACAGCTTTACCAAAAACCGGCTTGCCGCTTTTGGCTTGGATCGGGGCAGCTTTTGTGCCTTTGGGAGCCAGGTTAAAAAGAGTGGGTAGAGGAATGAAAGAAACAATTACTGCCAACTATTTATGGGAAGACAGGCAGTTTAAGATAGGATATTGACAGATCACGGAAGATATGGTTTACTTGTCAATGTAGACCTCTGATAAATTTTCAATTTCTAATTTTCAATCTATGCCAGTAACTAAATCATTTAAACCTGTTAAACAGACATCAGCTGAGGAATTAGTGGGAGAGCCAAGTTCTACTGTCATCCTGGGGAGTGAAACAACTTCAGGATCTGATTCTGGACAAGCCAGAATGACAACAGGGGCTGATCAGAATAACAATTTTAGAGGCTACCGTAATTACTCGAACTCAGACCGTGATGTGCCCACTGAGGAAGTTAGTGGAGTTTTAGATGTGATGATGGAAGGGCATGGTTTTCTGCGCCCAAAATATATTCCTTCTGAGAGTGATGTTTACATTTCAGCTTCTCAAATTAGGCGTTTTTCCCTGCGTCCTGGGGATTTAGTGGAAGGGGCAGCCCGCCCTCCTAAAGATACGGAGCGTTATTTTGGGCTGCTGCAAGTTAATAAAATTAATGGAGAGGCAGCGGAAAAATTTGTTTCCTCTGATGGCCGGCCGGTTAAAAGGCCTAAATTTGAAGATTTAACTGCTATTTATCCTAATAAACACTTAAAACTGGAAACCGGTAAAGCGCCTCTTTCCCAAAGGGTGATTGATCTGGTGGCTCCGATTGGTTTTGGCCAAAGAGGGTTAATTGTTTCTCCTCCTAAGGCCGGTAAAACGACCATTTTAAAAGATATTGCTTCCGGAATTGCCAAAAACCATCCGGAGGTAATTTTGATGGCAGTATTAGTTGGAGAGAGGCCGGAGGAAGTAACAGATCTGTCCCGTTCAATCAAGGGTGATGTGATTGCTTCAAATTTTGATGAACCGGCAGATAAACAAACCACTGCTGCTGAGGTGGCGCTGGAGCGGGCCAAGAGGTTGGTGGAACTGGGTAAAGATGTAGTGATTTTACTTGATTCCATTACCCGTTTAGGCCGTGCCTATAATTTATCAGTTCCACCTTCAGGCCGGACTTTGTCCGGAGGTTTTGATCCGGTGGCGCTGTATCCGCCAAAGCATTTTTTTGGGGCAGCCAGAAACTGTGAAGAAGGCGGGTCTTTAACCATTATTGGTACTGCTTTAGTTGATACCGGTTCCAGGATGGATGATTTAATTTACGAGGAATTTAAAGGCACCGGTAATATGGAACTTCATTTGGATAGAAGGTTTGCTGAAAGAAGAATCTTCCCGGCTATGAATATTGAGGCTTCAGGTACCAGACAGGAACAATTACTTTTCCCTGAGGATTATTACAAACAGATGATTATTATGCGTCGAATGATTGGCTTGTTAGGAGAAAATGAAAGAACAGAAATATTTTTGGAAAGACTTTCTAAAACTATTTCCAATGAAGAGTTTCTCAAAACATTAAAAGACGTTAAATGACTTAAGTTTCTTAAGTCATTTAAGTTACTTAACTATGTTATAATCTTTTTTAAATGAATTCCCTTCTTGATGACTCAAAAGCCTTGGTTGCGGCTGTTATTTGGTATGGCCATAGGAAATTGACTTATTTAGCCCACTATTTTGAAAAGCTGAAAAATTTTTCTGTGGATGTTTTAATGTATAGAAGAGGAGTGTTGCAAAAGAAAGTTTGGCACGGATCCATGGTGGGGTTGGCTGCTGTAGGGATTTTAACTTCCGGCATTTTTGGCGGGTCTACCCTAGTTTCTTCTACTTATCCTGGCATTGGCGGACCTGACCCTAGGTTTGTGGACTCTTTTGAACCTTTTCCCAACGGGCCTATTTTAGGAGATTTCCAGGATACCCATACGGATATTTCGGTTAAGCCCCGGTCAGAGATTATAAAGCATGAGGTTAAAAGTGGGGAAACACTTTCTTCTATCGCCCGTGAGTACGGCATTTCCCAGGATACTGTGAAATGGACAAATGATTTAAATGATATTAATACTATCAAACCAGGTCAAACATTAAAGATTTTACCGGTCACCGGAGTAGCTCACACTGTCAAAACAGGAGATACTTTGCAGTCAGTAGCTAAAAAATACCAGGCAGAGTCCCAGGCAATTTTAGATTTTCCTTTTAATGATGTGCCGGATGATTTTAAATTAAAAATTGGCCAGGTATTAATAGTTCCTGAAGGGGTGCCAGAGACAAAAGCTGCTCCAAGATCCCGCCCTCAGCCCCAGTATTTGGCTCAGGGCCCTTCCAGTCCAACTTTTAGCGCTCCGGGTGGGGTTAAATTTGTCTGGCCAACCAATGGGTCTCTTACCCAATACTTTGCCTGGTATCACCGTGGCATTGATATTGCCAACCGGGCTGCTCCGGGTATTGCTGCCTCTGATGGAGGAATAGTAGTGGTGGCAGGCTGGCCTGATAACCAGGGCTATGGTAACAGAGTAATAATTGACCATCAAAACGGCTATAAAACTTTATATGCCCACCTATCTAATATCTATGTTTCAGTAGGTCAAAGTATATCAAGAGGTCAGATAATAGGTCAAATGGGATCAACAGGCAGGTCAACCGGGACACATCTCCATTTAGAGATTTTCTATAATGGTATCCCGATAAACCCACTTTCAATACTAAAGTAAGTCCGCGTATAATATAAATATGCCTGAAGATTCTAGATTTCGAGTAAAATTAGGAATACTCGTTTTAAGCTTGATTAGCCTGGTTATTTTTTCTTCATATATTTTTAGAGGCCCTTTTAAGGGTTTGGCTTCCCCGGCATTTAATTTTTCCTCTAATTTTGTCTTTGAATTTGCCAACCCTGGTTTGTCCAAGGTGGTCCAGGAGAATATATCCGGTCAAGATGGAGAATATGCAATTTACATAGAAGATTTAGTAAACGAAGACAAATATTCTTTAAATGGTACAGAAATTTTCCCGGCAGCCTCTTTTTATAAACTTTATTTAATGACAGCTACGTTAAAAGAGGTAGAGCAGGGGAATTTAAAGCTGGATAGTAAAGTATCTGCTTCCAAAGAGCACCTGGAAAAAGTATTTGGGGGAGTGGATTTTGGTTATGAAGATGCCCCGGAAAATATCGGGTATACAGTCAAAGAGGCTTTAATCAGGATAGGCAGGATCTCGGATAATTTTGCCGCTCTCCTGTTGGCAGAAAAGATTGGTTGGGATAAGGTGCAGCAGTTGGCAGATGAGTTAGGGCTAAAGGATACCCAATTTAAAAATCCGATTACTACTACAGCTTTTGATACAGCTACTTTTTTTAAAAAACTTTATGCAAAAGAAGTAGTTTCACCTCAGGTATCTGAGGGTGTGATAGAATTTTTATCTTTAAACCAATTAAACAATAGAATCCCTGCTGGAATTCTGATCTCTGACGAGAATAGAATCCCTGCAAAGCTCCCAGGAGATATCAAAATTGTCCATAAAACAGGGGAGCTGCCTGGAGTCCGGCATGATGCTGGGATAGTATATCTATATCCATCCACCTCGGAGGAGTCTTCGCCTTCGGCTCAGCCACCATCCGAGGTGAGGGCCTATGTAATTGTCTTAATGAGTAAAGATTTAAAGTTTGAGGATGAAGGGATAGAAGTATTAGCCAATCTTTCCAAAGCAGTTTTTGATTACTTTAAGGGCCGTTAGCTCAGTTGGTAGAGTGCTACTATGGCATAGTAGAGGTGACCGGTTCGAGCCCGGTACGGTCCACCATACTATTTTTTGACAGCCGGTGGTGTGGCCATACTATCCGGTTTGGGCAAATCAAGCACCTCTGGCAGTGAGTTTTGCTGGAAAATACTTTCTGGTTTGGCCGGAGTGATAGCAGACTGTTGTGCTGAACCTGTGGCAATCCTGGCCTTTAAATCAGCTAAGTAAGTGGTGGCTACTTGATAATCAGGTGACTGCGGTTTTAGCAATGAAACTAATTTTTCTGCCACATCCTGTGCCCTAGTTAGATCTCCTTTATCCCGCAAAGCAGCTGATAAATTATAATAGCCATTGGCATAATCAGGCTTTAAGTTTATGGCATCAGCAAAAAACCTGATGGCAGAATCATAATCTTTACTGGAATAATAGATGCCGCCAATGCTGACCCGCAAAGCCGGGTTTAGAGGGTCTTTTTGGATAGCCTGGCCATAGGCATCCAGGGAAAATTGCAGAGCATTTTGGGCGACCCCGGATATATTGCGGTAGATTGATCCCAAGACTTCCCAGTTAGCCGCATTCCGCGGGCTTAAGGTAACGGCAACCTTGCCTTCAGTAATTGCCTGTGAAAGCAGTTGGCTGATATTTTTTTTGTCTTCATCGGATAAAGACCCGCCAGGAGCATCTTTAGTTGGCCCTTTTTGGGTAGCAATGGCAGTAGCCAGGGCAAAATTAGTCTGGGCAAGGTTTGTCCGGTACAAATCAGCATAAGGGTTAAATTTTTCAGCCATCACCAGTTCGTTATAGGCATCAAGCCCTTTATTTTCCGCTATGGCAACAAGCGCTTTTTTGTGGTAAAAATCTGCCTTAACAAATTTGCCAATATAAAAAGTAGAGACTACTACTGTTACCATTAGTAAGCCTAACAGTAAAATAGGCAATAAAGATAAGCCAAAATCCCCAGCCAGTTTGATATCAAATTGTTTGGTCAAATGTGAGTGTGAAATATAAAATAAGCTTAAAAGCAGGAGCCCAATTATCCAAACTACCAGTGTGGCAGCATGCAAAGTTAATAGGCTGAAAAATACCAACCCGGAGATAGCCAATCCTTCTTTGAAATAATCTGTGTAAAACCCCGGATTGGTGACAGTGCCATAACTGGATTTAATAAAATTGGCAGTAGTTAAAAGCAGCAGCGCTACCCCCAAGCCTCCCAGGGTGCCCAACATCTGCAGATATTCATTAAAAGCCAAATCATATTTAATCTGCCAAAACCTGGTGGAGTTAAATTGGTTTGGTTTGTATTGGGTAAAATTAAAGACAAACGTTCCTGGCCCGGTGCCCCAAAAAGGAGCATCACGGAAAGCAGAAACAGCCACTTTCCAGCTCGTGGCAAAATCAAGCTGGATCTCCCGGGGGAAATTGCGGGTAGCTTTGTAAACAGGATTGGGGATCTGGCTGATGCCTATTGGTGCAAACAGGCTAATAGGTGGGGTAAAAGATAGGCCGGTTATTATGACTATTGCAACTATAGGCGTAAGCAAATACCACAGATTTTTTCTGACAGATGCCGGGCTGGCAGCTACTGCCGATGTTAAGATTACAGCCAAAACCGCCGCAGAGATGGTAGATAAGGATCCAATAAGAGCCAACGCCATTCCAAATAAAGTTAAGCAGATGGCAGCAGTTAAGCGAATAGGAGCAGAGGGTGATTTGATAATAGCCAGCAGTTGGAATGGTATTAACAGGGCAAGGGTAGCTGTGGTATTAAAAGAAGAACCGGTCGGGGTAAAATTTAAATTTCCTGTTCCCGGAACGGGCAGAATATTTATCCCAAAATAAGAAAGCAGGGACAAAACAGCCAGCGCGCCTGCTGAAATAGTTAAAAAACCGATGATGCGGTCAACCTGCCGCAGTTTAATATTGTTGACTGCCAGATAAAAAAATATTATTACAGTGACCAGGGTTGATAAGGAGGCGGAGAGTTTATTAACCGGCCCGAAAATTGAAGGATAAGGTGAGGCAGCTAAAAAAGTGGAGGCTAAAGCTACAAATGCCAGCAGCAGCAGTGGGACATGAAGTGGTGTGACAGTCAAAGTTATTTTGCCTGCTGCCACTGATTTGATGGCAGATAAGATAAACAACAAGCTGACAAAGATGGCTAAAATTAAAAACTTTGGGATTTCATAGGATTCAGTGGTTAAATTCCAGAAAAAAAACAACATCAAAAATGTCAGAACCAACACCCCAAACCCGGTCACCAGGTTTAAGAAGTTATGGATATGGTCCCGGTCTAAAATTTCCATCATATTTAACGTACAACAGTTAAAACATTAGGTCAATACCGCAATTTATTCTTCCTTATTTATGTGAAGACAGGCAAGCTAAAGGCGGTTAAACTAGGTGGGAAGTTTATCAGGATTGACAGAAGAGATTTAGATGCCTTCATAGAAGCCTGGCGTTTTAAATAATTAGAATAAAATAAGCAGCAGCCAAGCTCATTAAGATTACTACAATAGTTAATCCGGCATTGATCAAAATTGAAACCTGGATGGCATTTTTAGCCAGCGGGTTTCTGCCGATGGCTTCAATTGAAGTGATAATTGACCGGGCAAAGGTAGTAAAGGTAAAAAAGAGACTGCCTAAGACTATCAGCCCTGAGAACAAATATTTTAAGGCAGAAGGACCTTGCTGGCCGCCAACTATATTTTGCAGAGCCGGAATATTCAAATTATCTAAGGTCTTGGTGACAACATTGGCATCCGGATTAGGCACATCTGCGTAGCCTATCTTAAGTGCCACCCTAATCTTGCCTATCTCATTTGACATATCCTCCAAAGCAATTCCCAAGGTAATCCCGGAAGATTTAGCTTTCATTCCTTTGCCAGGATTTTTAGAAGTGGTGATATAATCCCCGGATTTAATTGGCCCGCCTGCTAATGTGACATTAACTGTGGCTATGCCGGATCTAACTACTGCTGTATCACCACTATCTAAAGACCGGTAAACCAATAGTGGTTTTTCCTGGACCACCCCAAAAATATTAGAGGAATAGGCAGTATTTGCCCTGATAAGCCCCTGATCTGTTTCTATCAGGATGTCTCCATCAACAGCCTCGGGATCAGCCACTTTGTATAAAGAAGCTACATCTAAAGAAGTAGTCTGGGCAAAGACATCAGAGTTAAAAGTTAGAAGTAACAGCAGTATGGTGATAATTTTGGGCAGGTACATTTGTATTAAACCTTTGATATATCTAATTGTGCATATATAGTGACCTGATTGTCAAGATTACAGATAATGGCCATTGGGAATTTAAAGGTTAATTGTTCCCTGGTTACTTTAGTGATTAAAATTGGGATGTCATTACTAATAAAGGTAATAAAGTTGGCATGGTTGGGGAGGACATCAAATTTACCGGCTGAATTTTGGGAAGAAAGGGATAGGGCCTCACCTGCAAACAGGGTTTTTTGTGGAGAAATCACAGTCACAGACATAGTTTGATCCATTATCCAATCCCTCCTTGTTTTAAAGAACCAATATACAAGAATTTTTCTGCAGGTATATTATCTAAGGATCCAGAGAGTATTAGATTGATATCTTTTACTACTGTATTTTGATCTACATAGACACCTTTTATACCAGTTTGAGCTTCTGTGGAGAAGAAAGGTTGGGTTAGATAGTTAATGACCTTCTTGGTCCGGTCATACACCACCCGGTTTTCTACAGATAATTCTGCCTCTCCCACAATTGCCACTATATGAGATAACCTATTATAGTTATCCAGATACACCTGAAAGTTAGTTAAAGCTTTAAAATGGTTATCCCCTAAAATAGCCTGGGTTGAAGCAGTAGAAGATGAAGAATAAAGGTCAACCGGTGGGTACAAACCCTGATGGGCTACATCCCGGGACAATACTATGGACGTATCCAAAAATGACATGATGGCAGAGACTGCCGGGTCAGTCGCCTCATCTGCCGGCATAAAAACTGTCTGCAAAGATGTAATCTCACCTAAGCTGGTGCCGGATAACCTATCCTCTAAATAACTTAACTCACTTTGCAAAGTAGGCTGGTATCCCATATCAGAGGGGGCAGTGCCCAAAAGCGTGGAAACTTCATTGCCTGCCTGCAGAAACCTAAACATATTATCGATAAAAAATAGGACATCCTGTTTTTGATCCCTTAAGTATTCTGCGATGGTAAGAGCAGCCAAAGCCACCCGGAAACGCACAGCTGCATTTTCATTCATCTGTCCTAAGACCATGACAGTGCGTTCCATCACTCCGGCAGTTTTCAGCCGCTGGTATAATTCCTGGCCTTCCCGGATCCTTTCACCAACCCCGGCAAAAACCGAGACATTAGTATTTTTTAAAGTGATATTGTGCATAATTTCTGTAATCAGGATAGTTTTACCCACCCCGGCTCCGCCAATAAAGCCTACCTTGCCCCCTTTTAAAATCGGGGTCAAAAAATCAATGACTTTAATGCCGGTTTCCAAAACCTTAAAGCTGCTTTTTAAAACATTGATAGGTGGGGGTGGGGTATAAATTGAAAATTTAGTGGGGGCATCATATTTCATTTTTGGATCCAGCGGCTGCCCATATAAGTTTAAAACCTGGCCTAAGATATTTTTATCAACAGGGATCTTTAAATCTGAGCCAGTGCCGACAATCTTCATTCCCCGAAACAGCTGGTTTGGCGCAGATAGTATGAGACAGTAAGAGATATTTTGTGCTTGATAATATGTTTCTAATTTGACGCTAGGTACATCAGGTGAGATTAGTATCTCACGGGTTTTGGGCTGGATAGAATTTGTGATTTCCACCTGGGCTATTTGGCCGTTTACTGCCTTAATTATCCCTTCCATATATGTCCTTTCACACTCCTAAAAGCCTGGTGGGTTTGCAGGATTTTGGAATTTATAACTCCCCGTTTGGCCAAAACCAATAACTTTTTTTGGGAATCAAGGTATTTATCAGCATTGATTTGAGCTTCATCCATCGCCACTAGGCGGGAGGCAGTCCGGGACAGTTCAGATTCTAAAAAAGTTTGCTGCAGCAGCAGATTAGTCACTTGGGTTTCAAAAAAATCTAAGATGTTGCCGATCTCCGGTTCAAAAATAAAAGTCTGGGTCGGGTCTATTTGTGGCATTTCTGTCCTTTCCACCGGGGTGTCCAGATAGGCATTTTGGGTGATATCACGAATTTTAGGTTTTTGGATCATCACGGTCTGCAATTCACTATAACAGATTAAAATTTGCTGGTAATCTTTTACTCTCTCAACCAGGGATGTCAGTTCAGAGTCAGTTGGGTAATCACTTTCTAAAATCACACTGGGAAGATTGGGTAAGGAGGATTTGGCGGTTTGCCCAACTATGAGACTGTCAGTGGGGGATTTAGCCTGCTGCTCCATAAAAAATTTGATCAGGTTATGGTTAACCTGGCCATAAAAGTGGTAATTGGAGGTGAGTAGGATACTGATGGTTTTATTTTTCTTCTCCTGGATGATTTTTTTATTACGGGCGACAATCTTGACTAACCGGTAAACCCCGGAGAGGTTATTTAAATAATCACGGTTTTTTTCTACTTGCCCCCTGATTTTTTTCAGTTTAGTAGAGGCAATTTCAGTATAGGCTAAACTGACCAGTTTTAGTGCGAGCCCTTGTGAAATAGTATCAGTTAGTTGTTTAATAGTCATAATAATCAGCTCGTCTGGACACAAAAAATCGTTCGCACGGCAGAAGCTTGCTCACTTGTGTTTGTTTCGTGCCAATGTCTATATCAGTCATTAGCTCATGAGCACACTTAACTGCACAACATTTTTTGGTTGTCTCAGACTTCGCTGCTTGTTTTATCTGTATTGATGTATTTGATAATTTATTCATTGTAAATTATGTCTCCTTGAAAACCGAGCTGAGCATGGTGAGTTGCTTGTCTTGTGGAATAAAGGTTAAATCATCTTGCCTTAAAGCCTTTAAAATCATTTCCTTTTGTTTTAACAGTAGCTGGGAAGAGGTTGGCAGCTCCCCGCTAAATTTGCTGACAGTTTCCAAGTTTGCCTGATTTTTCTGGAGAGCAGGCTGGTTTCCAACTTTTGAGTTTGCCGGCCCACCCGGGAGACTGACATGGCAATATCAATGGCCGGCCGCTGGTTTTTGTTATACAAGTTTGCCTTAAAAAGCAGATGGCCGTCAGTAATAGACATTAAATTAGTAGGGATAAAGCCGGTTAAATCACTTAAGTTAAGTTCAATGACCGGCAGGGCAGTGATAGACCCCAAGCCGCCTATTTCATTAAATTTGCCGGCCCTTTCCAAAAGTTTAGCTTGAGTATGGAAGATATCCCCTGGATAAGATTCCCGGCCAGGGGAGACATCAGCCAGTAAAGCCAGCTCCCGGTAAGATTTGGCATGGATGCCCATGTCATCTAAAATTATCAAGACATCTTTGCCTTGTTTTTGGAAATATTCAGCTATGGAGAAAGCATACTGGGGGGTTAGAAGGATTAAGGGTGCCGGGTCAGTTGAGGAGGTGGCTACCACCACGGTATTTGCCAGGGCAGTATTGACCTGTAAAGAGCTGAGTAGGTTTTTAATCTGGGTAGCCCTTTTGCCAATGGCAGCGTAGATACAAATTACAGGTGACTTTTTCTGGTTAACAATTAAATTGACCAGAAAATTAAAAATCCCGGCCGAACCATCACCAATAATCAGCTCCCTTTGGCCTTTGCCGACTGGCACTAAATTATCAACTGCAATAATGCCGGTTTCAAACTGAGTAGTGATAAACTCCCGCGCGTCAATGCCAGGGGCAGGGCAGTCAAGCAACATACTTTTAGTGGTTTTAGATTTGGCTAATATTCCTTTGCCGTCTATAGCCACTCCTAAGGGATTTACACATCTGCCCAGTAAAAATTCCCCTACAGGTATGGTTAAAGTAGTATTGGTGGGCCTAAATTCGTCCCCAGGA
>CAZFZP010000018.1:0-1420 GCA_964523515.1 uncultured Gammaproteobacteria bacterium | reverse complement strand
CATCTGAAAGCAGATATACTTCCACACAATCCGGCCGAAGGTTACTGACTATGCCAGTGAGGGTACCCTCCTTTTGTACTAAATCACCAACTTTAACCGAAGGTAGGCCGGAAAGTAAAACTAAATAGTCTCTTCTGCTGATTACAAAGCCGATCTCAGAGTTTGGCGTATCTCCTCCTTTTTGTTTTCCATGGCTGAAAGCAGTGAAAAGTCTTTATAAATCCCTTTGTAAGATAAGGCGCAGCCGCTAATTAAATTAGGGTTTAGCTTAATATTAAAGATAAGTACTTGAGGAAAGTTTGCCCTGATCCATTTACCCAGTTTGGCAATTTCTGCCGGAGGCATTTGGGTAGCCACAAAAACTATCAGAGGTTCAATTTGTTGTAAATCTTTTTCCAGTGTTTGCATAATTTGTCCGGCGTTATCTTTATTTATTCCTTCAGGAATTGCTAAAGCGTCTGGCGTATAGCGGCTAGCATCTGGAGGAGGGCCATGGAAAAATTTTTCCTCCAGCACCTGCTTTAAAAGCATCAGCCTGGTTCTGACATCAGGCAGGTAAAAGCTATCTTTTAAAATACCGCTTAAGATTTGGTTCATATTAGATAATGAATTTATCCGCTTTAGCCTTTTCTAAAGATTCATAAATTAAATCGATCTGGTCTTCCAGTGAGAGTTTTTTGGTTAATACTAAGCTTAAAGTTTTTTCCAGCATGGCCACAATATTTTCATCAATCAGGCTAAATTGTTGTTTTTTATAACTTTCTATCAAACTGCGGGCAGATTGTATCTCCAACTCTACTGCTTTTGTGCTTTGGGTTTGGGTAGCAGTTAAAAAATTGGATAAATTATCCTCAAAAGTTTCCAAGAGTTTGTTTACCTGAGCCTTAACGGTCTGTTCATCTTGGGCAAAAGAATTTTCAGCTTTAGAGCTTAAATCTTGCAGATAGGCATTAAATTGTTCCTGGGAAGTTGCCACTGCCTGTCTGGATTGGTCAATGATTTGCTGCATTTGTGTGGGATCCACTATGGCCACATGTTCTACTTTCGGGGTGAGTTCTGGCTCCTCCGGGGTGGAACTGGTGGAATTGATGTGGCGGCGGTAAAGAAAAAGTACCAGTAGCAGGAAAATTAATAAGATCAGGGTTAGTATGTCATTCATTTGATACCTTATCACTTGATTCATTTATGATGAACCAATCAAAGGTAAGATCTTTTTCAGTCTCTTTGAGGATAGAAACAGTAAACTGTTCAGCTGCTATTTTTTCAGTTACAGAGAGGTTGAAATTAGTATTCTGGGTAGGAGTAATAAATACCTTGGAGGTAGGTTTAACAGAAGTAGTCTTAATAATGGCAGAGGAGGAAGCCTCTTTAATCACCCCACTGCCAATATTAGCCCCTGGCTTAGCTAAGTATTCAGAGG
>CAZFZP010000017.1:0-14012 GCA_964523515.1 uncultured Gammaproteobacteria bacterium | reverse complement strand
TCAGGCTACCCCAATCAATCAGATAGAAAAATTATTCCCGCAGTTTATAGAAGGACATGATATTGTAATTGGATCCCGCCATGGTAGAAGAGGAGCTCCTTTGATTCGCAAAATATCGGCTTGGGGTTTTGCGACCTTAAGAAATATATTACTTGGTCTGCCTTTTGCGGATACCCAATGTGGGTTTAAAGCCTTTAATCAAAAAGCAGTTAGTGAAGTTTTTCCTAAAATGGAGGAGATTTGGAGAGAGAAGGTCTCGTCAGGAGCAGCGGTAAATGCTGGATTTGATGTGGAGATGTTATTTTTGGCTAAACAAAGGGGCTTAAAGATTGCTGAGGTGCCAGTGGAGAGGCATTACGTTGGAACAGAGAGAGTTCAACTAGTCAAAGATGCCTACGAGGCGATTAAAGATATGATTAGAATCCGCCTCAACCAGCTTAGTGGTAAATATAATTAATTTTCCTGGACATCCAAAGCTAGTTTATTGCATAATGAATAGGTGAGGTGGATTGGAAAAAATAAACTCCTATTGCTGATATTGTTTTTAATCTCAGCCCTTTATTTTGCTTTGAGACTGCCTAATTTGACACTGCAGCCGATATTTGCTGATGAGGCTATTTATATCAGGTGGGCACAAATTATGAAATCAGAGCCTACCCTGAGGTTTTTACCCCTGTCTGATGGTAAAACACCTCTTTTTATGTGGGCCATGATCCCCTTCTTTAAAATTTTTGAGGATCCCTTATTTGCTGGTAGATTCTTATCGGTTCTGTCTGGTTTTTTTACTCTTTTAGGGATCTCTTTTATCGGCTGGAGGTTTTTTAACGCTCGAGTCGGGCTCTTAGGCGCTTTATTAATAGCTGTTACGCCCTATATTGTCTTTTTTGACAGAATGGCCTTGGTAGATTCGATGTTAACTGTTTTTACTGTTTGGAGTTTGGCTTTGGGGTTACTCCTCATCCAGTCTCCCCGCTGGGATTTGGCTATGCTGCTGGGATATTTAATGGGTGGTGGGTTGCTAACTAAACCTTCAGGGGTGTTTAATTTAATCTCGCTTCCCGCCACCATCCTAACTTTTAATTGGTTAGGAGTTAACAAAGAAGGAAAGCTAGTTAGGATATTTTTTACCTGGGGAGTGGCAGTAATTATCACTCTGATAATTTATAACATCTTAAGGCTTGGTCCGGGGTTTACTACCATGAATAGTAGGAATCAGGATTATATCTTTTTACCCCAAGAGATTAAAGATAGAATCTGGGATCCATTTATCCCTCATTTTCGGGACATCTCTGAGTGGTGGCCTAAACTCTTAACCCTACCAATTTTAATGATGGGAGCTATTGGGGTCAGTTGGGGGATTGTAAGCCGAAATAAGCATGTTCTATCTATCTTGGTCTGGACTCTTGTCCCTTTAATTATTCAGATGATGTTTTTGAGAACGTTTACTACCAGATATATTTTATTTTCTATTCCCCCGCTACTGTTGTTAACAGCTTGGGGAGTGGATCAGTTATGCCAAAGATTTAAAAAGTATAACTTACGTTTTATGATCTTGGGAGCAGGAATCCTGGCCGTATTACCGTTGATATTGGATTATCAATTATTAACAAATCCGTTTGAAGCTGATTTACCCCGAGAGAGTAAAAGAGGCTATTTTGAGGAATGGACAGCTGGATATGGATTAGATGAGGTGGCAAAGTTCTTAATTATTGAAGCTAAAAAAGAAAGTATAGTTGTAGGCACAGAGGGAAGTTTTGGCACACTTCCCGATGGACTGGAGATTTATCTAGATAAATCTCACCACCTGACAGATAATAATCACAAAATATCAGTGGTGGGAGGAAAAGCCACTATCTCAGCTCAATTGAAACAGGCTGCACTTGATCATCCAACCTATTATGTGGCCAACAGAGCTAAAAATTTCCCTGTGCCATCTGAGCTAAGGTTGCTAAAAGAATATCCCAAAGTTATTGGCCCAACTCTACCCCAGGAAGCAATTATGTTATTTAAAGTTATTCCAAGTAGGTAGTTGTGAAAAGCTTATTAGTTAAAGTTGCATTATTAGTACTTTTAATAATTCCTTCATTTTATACCCTAATAAAACCAGGGTTTTTTCCAATGCAGGATGATCTGCAGGCGTTTAGAGTTCAGCAGATGTATGAATGTTTTAAAGATCTGCAGATTCCTTGTAGATGGGTTCCTGACCCTGGGTATCAATACGGTTATCCTCTATTTAATTATTACCCACCGAGTGTTTATTATCTTGGCGGACTACTACATTTAATAGGTTTCCAGATTATTGATGCTGTCAAAATATTATTTGCTTTAGGTTACATCCTGTCTGCTTTAACCATGTTCGTGTTTTTACGCTCGCTGTATAAAGACAAAATAGCTTTTATTGGAGCCTTGCTTTACACTTATGTTCCTTATAAAGCTACAGAGGTCTATGTCAGAGGAGCGATGAGTGAGTTCTGGGCGTTAGTAATCTTTCCTTTATTGTTTTGGTCCTCCTACCAATTTATTAAAACCCAAAAACTTAAATATTTTATCTGGCTCGCTGTCTCAACCAGTCTTTTATTAACAACCCACAACTTAATGTCGTTAATATTTTTCCCAATTTTGGGGATTTGGTGTCTGGTGCATATTTATTTAGAAAAAAGATGGACAGTTTTAATAAAAATCTTGGGGGCAGGGTTATTAGGATTTGGTCTGGCAGCATTTTTTAGCTTACCGGTTATATTTGAAGGAAAGTATGTCCACCTTGAGTCATTACTGGGTGGATATTTTGATTACCGGCAACATTTTGTGGATTTAGACCAACTTTTTATCTCAAATCACTGGGGATATGGCTCTTCGTATTTAGGACCCAATGATGATTTAAATTTATCTGCCGGCCAAATTCAGGTATTTTTAGCTGTTTTAGGGCTAGTTTTGTCATACCTAAATTACAAAAAACACAAATCACTGTCGTTGATTTATCTGGTGGTATTTAGTGTTGAGATGTTGGTGTTATTTATCATGCACCAAAAGTCGTCATTTATCTGGAGTTTCATTCCGATCCTTTCCTGGTTGCAGTTTCCTTGGAGATTTTTAGCGGACAGTATATTTTTATTGTCTTTTTTGGCAGCCACTGCATTATATTTCTTGGATTCAATCAATAAAAAAGTCGCAATAATTCTCGGGGTATCCACGGTGATTGGATGTCTAATTTTATATAAAGGATTTTATGAACCTAGGGAGTGGTATCAAATCACTGATAAAGATAAGTTTTCTGGTCAACTTTGGGAGAAGCAGTTAACGATTAGTATCTTTGATTATCTGCCAGTCTATTCAATACTGCCTCCGGTTACCAAGGCTCCAGACTTACCCGAGGTTTTGGAAGGAGAGACCCAATTTATCTCTTATAAAAAAGGGAGCAATTATCAGATAGGTGAGCTAAACGTAAAATCAGAGACATTATTAAGGTTGCCACTTTTTGACTTTCCCGGGATGGAAGTGACAGTTGATGGGAAAAAGATAACTCATTGGCATGATGATTGTAGGGGTCAGCAATTTTGCCTAGGCTTAATTACCTTTAAAGTACCAGTGGGAAATCACACTATCAAAGCTCGTTTAACAAATACCCCAATTAGAAATATTGGTAATGGTTTGACGATCTTAAGTTTACTAATTATGGGGGGATTATTTTTAAAACAATTTAAAAAATGAAACAGATCCTTTTGCGATATTGGTGGCTTATTTTATTGGTAATATTTTCTAGCTGGATTATATATCCATTATTCTCGCCAGGATATTTTCCACACCATGATGATTTGCAGGTAATGAGGATTTTTGAGATGAGGAGGTGTTTTGCAGATTTTCAATTTCCTTGTAGGTGGGTGCCAGATATGGGCTACGGGAACGGTTTTCCGCTTTTTAATTATTATCCTCCCCTCCCGTATTATATTGGGGCAGTTTTAAGTTTTGCAGTTGGGTATTTAACGGCTGCTAAGCTATTATTTCTGATCCCTCTAATAGTGGGTACAGTAGGATTTTCACTGCTGGCAAAACAAATTTTTAAAGATGAGAATACCTCATTACTAGCGACAGTACTCTATCTTTTTGCCCCATACCGGGCATTAGATACATATGTTCGGGGTGCAGTTGCAGAAAGTTTGGCGATGGCTCTTGCGCCATTGATGTTTTATTTCGCTCTCAGATTAATTAGAGCTCCATCCAAAACTGTATTCTTGGGTTTAGTGCTATCCATATCATCACTAATGCTGTCTCACAATATCATGACTTTGTTTTTCCTGCCGTTACTTATTGGCTGGATTATTTTGTGGGTAATTTTGGAAAAACAATACAAAAAAATTAAATTGGTGGGGCTATCTTTATTAATTGGAGTGGGTCTGTCAGTCTTTTTTACGCTACCTGCTTTTATAGAAAAAGACTTAGTTACCACAGAGACTTTAACCAGGTTTGATTTAAACTTTAGAGTTCATTTTGCAACCTTCCCGCAGCTATTTTTAAACTCCACTTGGGGGTATGGTGCTTCAACTTATGGACCTGACGATACCATGTCTTTTCAAGTTGGGTGGCCACATTGGTGGTTGGTGGTAGTCAGTATATTGACTGTAATATATGGGGTTTGGAGAAGAAGGATCGGAGGGGAGATTTGGGTCTATATATTCTTAGCTACCTCGTTTTTAGGATCAGTAATGATGACTCACAATAAATCAGCTTTTGTTTGGGAAGCGATCCCTATTTTACAGTTTGTCCAATTCCCCTGGAGATTTTTGTCAATAACGATACTAACTTCTAGCCTATTGGGGGCTATCTTCTTAAGATATTTTACAGGAAAACTGCAAAGCGCCATATTAATAGGGGTAATTTTTATGACATTCCTACTCAATGGACCTTTTTTTAAGCCAGAAACATATTATCCCAATATAACTGAACGGGATAAGCTTTCTGGAAAAATGTGGGAGGAACAGCAAAAAGCTGGGGTATTAGACTATCTGCCAAAAACTGCAACTCAACCCTTAGAAGTAGCTCCTAATATGCCTGTAATTAACGGTCAGGGAGAGGTAAGTGGTTTTATAAATAAAACAAATCGTTGGTTATTAAGTATTAACGTTACAACGCCAACGGTAGTTGAGGTACCAGTCTTCGATTTTCCCAATTGGAGAGTTTATATTAACAATCAGTTAATCCCACACAACCATGATAATCATTTAGGCAGAATATCATTTATCTTAAAACCAGGCAGTTATCAGGTTATAGGTAGGTTTGAAGACTCCCCTGTGAGGAAATATGCTAATTTAGTATCTTTGGTAAGTTTAACAACGTTAGGGTTATTATTATGGAAAAAGTTGAAAGTATTGTAAATAAATATTGGTTTGTAATTTTAGTGTTGCTTATTATTCCAGCTGTGTGGAGTTTAACTATACCGGGATTTTATGGAGCATCTGATGATATGCATCCAGCCTGGGTTCAGCAGATGGATCGAAGTTTAAAGTTAGGAAATTTCCCTCCTAGAATGGCACCTGATTTGAGTTTTGGTTTTGGATATCCGTTGTGGAATTTTATCTCCCCCCTGCCTTTTTATATTGCTGAGTTGGTACACTTAACAGGTTTTAATTTTGTTGATAGTGTCAAAATTACCTTTGCTTTGGCAACAATATTGGCAGCACTAAGTATGTATTTTTTGATTAGAGGATTATCAACTTCTTTGATTGGGCTGGCGGCGGCTATTTTGTATACCTATACACCATATCGGGCAGTAGATATTTATGTTAGAGGAGCAATGGGAGAGATGTGGGCCTTTGTTTTTTTTCCGGTGATATTATTATCCATTATCAAAAGGTGGCCTTTTCTTGGGGGTCTGTCAATTAGTGCCTTAATACTCTCTCATAATATCGGAACCTATATGTTCTTGCCACCAGCTTTGCTATTAGGTTTATTTTTATCTCAAGGGAAAAAACAAGAGTTATTAAACTTATCATTAATGTTTGGAATAGGTATTTTGGGATCTATTTATTTTTGGCTACCGGCATTATTGGATAGTCAGTTAATGAGATATGATACTTTATTTAATTTTGCCGATCACTATCCAGTCCTCAGACAACTAATTACTCCATATTGGGGTTATGGAGGTTCTCATTCTGGTCCGGATGACGGCGTGTCCTTTTTTCTGGGGATAACTAATTTGCTAGTACTAGTAGGGGGGGTAGGAATAATAGGGATGTTTTATCAAAAATTAAGTAGATTAAAGTTAATAATAATAGGGTGGTCTCTGTTGGTTTTTGTTGGTTCAGTATTTATGATGAACTTTAGGTCTGTTCCTCTATGGATTTATTTACCAATGTTGGATTATTTCCAATTCCCCTGGAGATTTTTAATGATGACAACGGTGTCTGTGCCGATGATGTTGATGCTATTAGATAGGTTTAAATTGGGCAGGTGGGTTGCGGGATTAATAATCATACTGGCGGTATTAACAACCAATTCTTACTTTAAACCGGAGCACTTTTTAGGTAGAAATGATGAGTACTATCTTAAAAGATATATCCCAATTCCTGTAGCTCAATCAGAATATTATGAAATTCAAGAAGAGTACCTCAGATTACCTAAAGCAACCCAGATAAGGCCTGATAAAAATTATCCAGTTGTAAATTTATCTGACCCAAGAGCCACACAAATAAGCCAATATAATGGAATGAATTTATCAGCAATAATAAACTCTGAAAATGGTACCAAATTACAGTTTAATAAATATTACTTCCCTGGTTGGAGAGCTTGGGTTAATAATCAAGAGGTGGAAATAAAAAGTGGGGAGCCATTTAACCAGATGGTTATTAATATTCCTAAAGGTCAATCATTAGTAGATATTAAATTCACCGAAGTGGGACATAAAATCATTTTAGACGTAGTTTCTTTGCTTACTATAATAGGATCAATACTAATTTTGTTTAAAAGAAAGTTCTCTTATGGATAAACCACTAAGTTTAGAAGAGATTAAAACCAGAGTTAAAAAGTCTTTTTTGAGCTTAATAGGGCGACGTATTTTTCTGAGAATAATTGGTTTTATAACCATCAATATTATTTTGGCTAGGACACTACCTCTTGAGACATTAGGTATTTTTAATATTGCAACCTCAATCATCACCTTTTTTGCATTCTTTTCTGATATTGGTTTGGCAGGTTCTTTGATCCAAAAAAATAAACAGGTTAAATCAGAAGATCTTTCGACCACCTTTACTATCCAGCAGTTACTAGTGGGGTCAATGACAATAATAATTATTATCTTTGCCCAATTTCTGTCTGATTATTATCGAATGGGATTGGACGGGGTTTGGTTAATTAGAGCCTTAGCAATAGCCTTTTTCCTCTCATCACTAAAGGTAATTCCTTCGGTGATGTTAGAAAGGAATTTAAATTTTATACCCTTAGTTTGGGTCGAAATTTTAGAAACACTAACTTTTAATATTCTGTTGATTTATCTAGTCTTTAAGGGATTTGGATTATCCAGTTTTACTTATGCTGTACTTAGCAGGGGAATAATTGGCACAACAGCTATCTATCTAATAGCTCCTGTTAAAATAGGTATTGGTATATACAAAGATTCATTGAAAGAATTGGCTAATTTTGGAATTCCTTACCAGTTAAATAATATCCTGGCATTAGTGAAAGATCGGTTAGTACCTTTGGTGGTGGCTAGAATGGTAGGGTCAGAGCAGTTTACGTATATTACCTGGTCGCAAGCAATGGCAATGTTGCCTTTAGATATATTAAGTGAGGTTAATCGTTTAACTTTTCCAGCTTTTTCTAGATTACAGCATGATAAGGAATCTCTGTCATCAGCTGTGGAAAAAACTTTATTTGTAACAGTAATGATTATTTATCCATTAATATTTGGTTTGGCAGCTATTTTGCCAGCAGTAATAAGTCACGTAGTAACAGCCAAGTTTTCGCCAGCCTTACTAAGTTTTTATTTATTCGCAGTATCGGCTTTTTGGGCTGTCATTTCAACTATTTTCACCAACGTCTTAAATGCGATTGGACGGGTAAGAACAACGATGAAACTAATGATTTTCTGGACAATCATAACGTGGGCTTTAACCCCAATTTTAGTATATTTTTACGGGTTTATTGGGGTCGGTATCTCTTCGTTTTTAATATCGTTTACTTCAGCTATTACCATTATCTTGGTTAAAAAGGTTTTGGTGATTAGAATCACAAACGCAATTTTTATCCCGACTCTTTGCTCTTTGCTAATGGGAGGAGTAGTTTTTGTGTATTCCTACTACTTCGTGAGGGATCAATTAACGCTGGCCAGTGCTATTTTATTGGGAGGAGTTGTGTATGTTTCGCTAATATTTTTATTAGCCAGGGATCGGGTATTGAGTGGTTTACGGGAGCTTAGAAATGGTTAAGTTTATCTCAATATTAGTTTCTATTTTTCTATTTTTACAATTTTCAACCTCTAGTTTTGCGCAACAAAATTCATTTGTTAATGTAGTTAATCCTATTCGGGGGAATGATTTTTGGAATGATAAAACACAATCTCTAACTGAGGCAGTTAAGGGTCAAACTGAACTTTCTAAAAAATATTCAATACCTGTTACATGGTTACTTAGGTATGATGCTTTGGTTGATTCAAGTGTTACCTCATATTTAAAAAAAGGTTTAGTGACACAAGAATTGGGATTATTTTTAGAGGTTACTCCTTCTTGGACAACTGATTCGGGAGTTGATTACAAAGAATCAGAGAGTTGGCATTTAGCGGGTAGCGTTTTTTTAACAGGGTATGACCCTAATCAACGGAAACTATTAATCCAGAGTGCCTTTGAAAAGTTTAAAAAAGAGTTTGGTTATTACCCAAAATCAGTAGGAAGTTGGTGGATTGACGCCTATTCATTAGAATTTATGCAAAAAAAATACGATATCAGTACTGCTATGATTGTGGCGGATCAATTTAATACTGATAACTATCAAGTTTGGGGACAATATTGGGCCTCACCGTACTACCCAACTAAGAAAAATACCTTGTTTCCAGCTCAAAATCTCAACAATAAAATTCCGGTGGTAATTACCCAATGGGCTTCCCGGGATCCGATAAATGGATATGGCAGTGGGGTTCAGGAGAGTACTTATAGCCTGCAGGTGAATGATTATATCGATTACCATGATTTAGATAAGGATTATTTTTCTAAGTTAATTGATATATTTACCAAACAACCTCTTAACCAGATTAATCAGGTGGTAGTAGGGATAGAGAACTCATACTCTTGGAATCAATATAAAAAAGAGTATGAGGATCAATTATTAGTTTTATCGCAAAAAAGGTCACAGGGTCAGATTAAACTAACAACTCTTAAAGAGTTTGGGGAGTTTTATAAAAACACCTTTCCTTCTCTTTCTCCAACTCAGGTTATAGTGGCAGAGGATCCTTTAGGAACTGATCAAAAAGCAATTTGGTTTATGAACCCATACCATAGAGTAGGATGGTTTTTTGATAAATTTGGAAGCAGGTTTAGGGATATTAGATCATATAATGAAGGTCAAGAAGAGCCATGTTATAGATCCGCTTGCAGCGAGATGAAAGTTACCTCCTATATTACCCGTGTTTTAGATGAGATTACTCTTGGTAAGAGTTTATTGCTAGACCAAGGAAAAATTACTAATTTTAAGGTAGGCAAAGTTAAAGAAAACATCAGTTTTAGTTATCAAAATGAGGCGGGTCGGGAACGAACGATTGATTTTATGCCCCGAGATATTGCGATTGATGGATCGATAAGGACAATAGATGGGACAATTTTATATGCAGATTCAGAAAGTGATAAAACGGGGCAGTCTGTAGTTGATACAAACCCGGGTAACTATTCTCAAAACCAAATAATATCAACGGCTGCAGGTCTTCTATATTTTATAATTTTTTTGGTTTTTGCAATTATTATTCCAGGATTCGTTTTAGTCAGGTTTTCTAAAATGGAGCTAGATGGAACAGCAATTTTCATGGCAGTCTGCGTAGGTATGGTGTTGTTAACTCTCATGGGATTTGGTTTGGGATATTTTAAATTAGGATACCTAATTCATGTTTATTCTATTTTGGGTATAGGCACCTTTTTTATAAAAAAGTTTCACAAAGATCTTCTTATGATAATGCTTAAAATGATCGGTAGTATAAACATCTTATTATTATCATTAATTATTTTGGGGACATTTTTCCAAACACTAGCTCTAGTTCGATCAGGTTGGGTTTATGATTTTGGGATGGGTTTTTGGGGACCATTGGGACATGACCTGGTTTGGCATCAAGCATTAATAAATCAATTAGTGAAACAAATTCCTCCAGACAATCCAATATTTTCTGGACAACAATTGTTAAATTATCATTATTTTTATGATTTATTAGTTGCGCTCACCCATAATCTTACCCGAATCTCAGTAGTTGATCTTATTTATAGGTTATACCCGGTTTTATTCTCAGTCTTGTTGGGAGTGGGAACATACTTACTAGCCCAAAGGTTATTCGCCAATAAGTTAGCATCTTATTTTTCAGTTTATTTTGTTTATTTTGCTGGAAGTTTTGGGTGGATAGCAGACTATATTAAATACGGTAAATTAAGTGGGGAATCAGCTTTTTGGGCTAATCAATCGGTCTCTTTTAATTTAAATCCACCTTTTGCCATCTCACTGGTTTTAATGATCAGTGCAATTTTGTTATTACAAAATATCTTGGCTCGTAAAAGTATTATTGGTAGCATACTGATGGTTTTATTGGTAGGTAGTTTGATTGAATTTAAGTCATACGCCGGGGTATTAATTTTAGCAGCACTTTTATTGGTATCACTACAGCAAATAATTGTTGAAAAGAGTGTTTATTTATTCAAAATATTTATTCCCTCATTGCTTTTGTCAGCTGCTGTCTTTTTACCACAAAACAATGGGTCACAAAATTTTATGATATTTTCTCCATTTTGGTTTATCCACTCAATGGTTGATTATTCAGATAGAATTGGTTGGTTAAAACTCTCCCAGGCCAGACAAGCTTATTTTGAAAGAGGAGATAGTATTAAGTTTCTATTAGCAGAAATATTAGGACTAGTAATGTTTGTAATTGGTAACTTAGGAGTAAGATTTATGGGATTTTTCCAGATGTTTCATTACCCTGCAAATTTTTATAAATTGGACCTGGCGTTCATCAATTATTTAGCAATTATTTCAATCGCCATACCAGTCTTTTTTATTCAAAAAGGAAATAGCTGGAACACAATTCAATTTATGTACTACGGATTGTATGTAATGAGTCTTTTATCTGGTTATGTTGTGTACAGGTTGCAGCGCTTCCTCCCTAAAACCCTAGGTCTATTATTTATAGTTGTGGTAATTTTGCTAACCCCCATTAATTCTATTGATACATTTAAGAACGGACTTTATAAATATCCACCATCCAGATTAAGCCATGCTGAATTAAAGGCCCTAGATTTTTTAAAAAAACAACCAAGTGGCATAGTGTTGACTTACCCATTTGATAAAAATCAGCGAGCAAAGTTTCAAGATCCTTATAAATTATTAGTTTACGAAACAACCTCATATGTCTCGGCATTTTCTGGAAATTCTGTGTATATGGAGGATGAAATTCAACATGAAATATTCTTAAATAATTATAAAAAAAGAATTGTTTCATCTTATGATTTCTTTAATCGGCGAGACTACGAGTGGTCGATCAAGTTTTTACAAGAGAGTAGCATTAAGTACCTATATTTACCTAAACTATATAAAGTGGAGCTAGATGTTAAAAAGCTAAATTTGGAAAAGATATTTGAAAATAAAGAAGTCCTTATATATAAGGTAAATTAAAATGATTATTCAAACTCTAGTTCAGCTAGCCATATTTTGTTTACTAACCGTAATTATTTTTTACAGTCTAGGCTTTTTGGTGCTGAGATTATTAAAAGTAATTACAGATGATATAAATGAGGTAATCTTGGCTTATGCCCTAGGAATAGTGGTATTTGTTTTACTAGTTATTGGCTTAGGCTTTTTCAATGTTAGATTTTTAATGTTGCCGATTACTTTGGGGATATTAATTTACAATTTAGTTGTTTATATAAAGGTATTCCTTACTCGCTTTAGAGGACTTTTTAGATTTAGATACTTATTGCCGATTATTTTATTGGGGGTTGTTATTCAAGGATTGATTAATTTTCCCAGCGGTTACAGCTACAATGGGGAGTTGTTGTTTTGGAGTTCACAAGGACATGATGGTTTATGGCATGTAGCCTTAATGGAGGAATTCAAGAAAGGTTTCCCGCCCCAAAACCCAATTTATTCTGGCGACATCCTAGTTAATTATCATTACCTGGGGGATGTTTTAATGGGCGAGTTTTATAGAATTTTTGGATTTTTTAGCGCTTTGGATTTGTATTTTAGATTCTTCCCAGTATTATTTGCTTTTCTAATGAATTTAGCAGCTTTTTGTTTCTTAAAATCTTGGAAAAAAAGTGAGACCATCGGTTATTTAGGAATGCTTTCGGTTAGTTGTATAGGTAGTTTAGGTTTTATAGTGACATACTTAAAACACGGAAATATTTTCAGTGGGGAAACGGTTTTTTGGGTTTCTCAAAACAACACAATTTTGGGTAATCCTCCGCATGCACTAGGATTTATTTTATTAATAAGTTTTTTTCTGGCATTTTGGGTATATCTACAAAGTTATCAAAAAAAGTGGCTGATTATATGTTTATTATTGGGATTAATATTATCGGGAATTAAAGTTTCAGGAGCTATGGTTTTATTAATTGGTTTGGGATTTGTAACTATATATGAGGTATTAATTAAAAAACGATTTCAATTATTGTTATTAACCACTGTCTTGGGGATTACTAACTACATGACAATTAAATCTTTAACTAGAAGCGTAGAATCATTTTTGATATTTGAACCGTGGTGGTTTATTAGAACTATGGTGGTAGGGGGAGATAGATTAGACCTTCTTGAATGGGAGCATAGACGCCAACATTATTTAGCTCAGCATACCTTAAAGGCATATCTGAGGGTCATACAACTTGAAGGAACCTCATTTCTAATTTTTTTAATAGGTAATTCCGGAGTAAGAATACTAGGATTTTGGGAGTGGCTAATAAAAATTAAACACTGGGATAATTTTAAGAACATAGATCAAATTGAGATTTTATTATTTGGAGTGATGTTTAGCGCCTTTATGATTCCTATGCTGTTTTTGCAAAGAGGAATTAGTTTTAACATCATTCAGTTTATGCAGTATTTTTTGTTAGTTCTTGGTTTTTACGCTGCTGTGACCTTTTATAAACTGTTAAATTGGAAGAAAAGTTTAGTCTGGAGACTAGTGGTTATTTTATTGATTGGGTCACTGGCATTGCCGACAGTTATTGGTAACCTAGTAGATTTTTATGGACCAAACAAAAATCCTTTATCTAAAATTAGTACTCAAGAGTTAGAGGCATTAACTTTTATTAAAAACAACTCAGGTGAAAACGACATAATATTAAACATGTCTTTTAATAAATATCTTAATGCTAAATATAAGACTCAACCCTTGCCAATATACGCTTGGTATTCAACGGCCTATATTCCGGCAATAGCTGCCAGAAGAACATATTTATCAGATGAAGAGCAGGCTCAGATCACGGGTTTTGAGATTGAGGAAAAAAGAAAAAACATGAATAAATTCTTTAGCCAAGTAGATATTGAATGGAATAAGCAATTCTTAAAAGATGAGAGTATTGACTATATTTATGTTGCCAAGCCACAATTAGAAGTTCCCCCTTTGGATCCCGAAAATAATGGATTAAATATCTTTTTCCAAAACCCAGAGGTGATTGTTTATAAAGTTATTTAACGACTAAAATCCCAACTGTTTTATACTGCTCAAAGATTGATTGGCTACCAAGAGATTGCTCAATGATCCATCCATGCCAGTTATTCATAGCCATAGTGTATCAGATTGAGTAGTTTTGAGTTATGATAATCTAACTATATGGGGA
>CAZFZP010000016.1:10666-16149 GCA_964523515.1 uncultured Gammaproteobacteria bacterium | reverse complement strand
TCTTGCTTTATCGTATTTACTTTTTTTGTGTTTAGCTGTCATGAGTTTATTGTAGCATTTTGATTAATGATAACTCAGTAAACTTAAAGTTTTTGGATGAGAGTGGATTTGGGGATTCTCTGTTATAATTTCAAAATATGAGTTTATATGAAAAGATTATAGTTGGAAGAGATTCTCTTGGAAGAATTATTCCTTCAAGACCTACTCAATATTACTTTAAGTTTTTAATTTAAGTATTCGTAATGGGGTTACAAGACTTTGAGCATATTCATCATCTTCAGGTCTGATAGCTGCTGTTTTTTCAAAATCCATGTTAGAGAAAAAATTTAGCAGTTGAGGTAACTGTTCTGCATGTCCAGCACCTTCAATACCGAGTTGAGTTAGAAGAGCTGCGATCAACTGTTCTCCTTCAGAGTACTTTCTTCCTAAATAATCATCTCTTAGCATATCTCGTCTTCGTTCTTTGTAGGCTATATGGTTACTAATAAAGTAATCATTACCAGTTTGTTCTCGTTTAATCTCTTGCTGTAAGACTTGAAGCGCTATTTCCTCGATAAATCGACCAAATCCCTCGTTAATTGTATTAGCTAGGGTGATGTTATTTTCTACTCGCCTCGAGTTAACTATTAGGAAGGATTCATGACCTACACATTCAGTAAATAGCCCGTGTCCTATGGCTTCGTGAGCTGCAGTAACAATAGTATTTACTTGGTTTTGGTATGCTATTTTTATATCTGGATCCATTGCTTCCCTAAGAAGCCCGGAAGGAGGTTTGTCTGAGCTGTGAAATTCAACCTTATGTTCTCCATTTTCTAGAGGGTGATAAGAACCCATAGGGTCTTGGCTACCGGGAACATAATTATAGCCATATTCACCATGCATTCTTTGTTTGGGATAAGGAACATAAGGAGCGTGTGTCACAAACATTAATTTAAGCTCGGCTAAAATTCTAGTTGCCCGAAAAATATCATTAAATCTTCTTTGGTCTGCAGCTATCGTTTCCAGAACGGTTCGGCTTAAAGAATGTTTGTTGATGGCGGGAACAACTTCTTTTAGCGAATCCGGATCTACCGTAATACCTATAAAATCAAGCATCTCGACCGCTTCTAATAAGTCGGCTTCAGCTGAGTTCGTTCTAGTAGGGGGAGTTAGAGTTGGAATATCTGCCATCTTATATAAATTCATTAGCACTGCTTCAAATAAAGGTTTTAGATGTGGAAAAGATTTAAGGATTCTGATTGCATATAATGGGCCAGATGATTTATCCGTCAGATATAATCCTTTAGCTGAATCAGCAGCTTCACTTTTGACATGTTCTAAATCAATTTGTAAGGGAGGGTTAACCTCTTTTTCTTGAAGACGTACTTCAAATTCATCTTGATTCATTAAAAACTATTATATCAGAATTTTCAGATTGCTCCTTTTTAAATTATAAGTTGTTCTGATACAATCTCATTTATGAAAGTAAGCGGAGTTTTCTTTCTATGAAGGTTGGAATTATTGGGTTACCCAACGTTGGAAAATCAACACTTTTTAATGCACTTTTGAAAAAAAGGGTGGCTTTGAGTGCTAACTATCCTTTTGCCACAGTTGAGCCTAATATTGGAGTAGTGGCTGTGCCCGACCCAAGACTACAAGAATTAGCAGAACTTACCAAAGATGAGGAAAAAATGGATGTTTTGCCGCCTTTAGTTCCAGCTATAGTGGAATTTGTGGATATTGCCGGGCTTGTGAAAGGAGCATCTGCCGGAGAAGGATTAGGAAATCAGTTTCTGTCCCATATTAGAGAAGTTGATGCTATTGTTCATGTGATAAGGGATTTTCAAGATGAAAATGTAGTTTTAGCTGGTGCAGAAAATCCAGAGAGTGACAGACAAACTATAGAAACAGAGCTGATTTTGGCAGATTTAGAAACTATAGATAAATTAGTAAATTTTGCAGAAAAAGAATTAAAGTTTTCCAAAGACCCACCTGATCCCAAAAAGTTAGAGATATTAAAAAAGATTAAGGATGATTTAGATTTAGGGAAGTATATAGCTGATGGTTTACTAAAGACTGCAGAAAGTATGGATCAGAGAATTCAGGATTGGATTGTTAAACTACCATTGTTATCCATAAAACCAGTACTGTATGTATATAATGTTTCAGAAGAAAATTATTCTTCGTCATTGCGAGACCATGAAATGGCGAAGCAATCTAATTCGGAAAATGGCCAGATTGCCACGGATTCTTCGAATCCTCGCAATGACAATACATTGGTAATCTGTGCTAAATTAGAGGAGGAGCTGGTGGATTTGGGAGAAGAGGAGAGGAGAGAATATTTAAAAGAGTTAGGAATCTCTGAAACAGGACTAGAAAGATTGATTAAAAAAGCCTATCAGATTTTGGGTTTAATTTCATATCTAACTGCTGGGGTAAAAGAAATACGGGCTTGGACTGTTAAAGAGGGAAGTAAAGCTCCTAAGGCTGCCGGAGTAATTCATAGTGATTTTGAAAAAAACTTTATTAGAGCTCAAGTTATAGAGTATTCTAAATTAATAGAAGCGGGGTCATATGCAGATGCTAAAAAGTTAGGATTTTTAAGAACAGAAGGCAAGGATTATATAGTTCGGGATGGAGATGTAATTGAATTTCTGGTAGGAATTTAGTTTAATCTCTGCTGGTTGAGTACCGTGTACGGTATATCTTGAATCAGATGGTCTAATCTAGTACAATACCTTTTGTGAATTCATATTATTTAACTTTAATTTTAAAAGCTGATTTAGAAGAAAAAGCCCGTGAGGGTTTAATTTCTGATGTAAAGAAAAAGATTTTAAGTAAAGATGGCAAGGTAGAAAAAGAAGATTTATGGGGAATTAGGGATTTAAGCTATCCAATTTTAAAACAAACTAAAGGTTATTATGTCCATTTTCAGTTTCAAACAGACCCACAAGTTGCCAAAACTATTGACAAAAATTTAAAAGTGGAGGAAGATATATTGCGTTACCTGCTGGTGAGAGTATAAATTTAAAATGGCAAGTAGATCTTGGAATCGAGTTGAGTTAATAGGCAATTTAACAAGGGATCCTGAACTCCGTTTTACCCCCAATGGCAGCGCTGTTTGCACTTTTGGAATAGCCACAAACCGCACCTATATGGTGGAAGGTGAGAGAAAAGAAGAGGTAGATTTTCACAGGTTGGTAGCTTGGAATAAATTAGCAGAACTTTGCAACCAGCTTTTAAAAAAAGGTGACCGGGCATTTATTTCCGGCAGATTGCAAACTAGGTCTTGGGAAGGTCAGGATGGTCAACAAAGGCAAACAACTGAGATAGTAATTGAAGACATGATCCTACTTACTTCCAGAAACAGTGAGTCTGGTGTAACTGCCAGTACTATATCTACTAGTGAAGATGTGGATGCTGATGGAAAAAAAGAACCGGTAGAACCAAAACCCAAGTCAGTGCCAAAGGTGACAGCAGTTAAAGAACCTGTTAAAACTGACATACCAGAAGAGACAGTGGAACAAGTAGCCCCCAAAGAAGACGTTGATGACTTGCCCTTCTGATCCTGGTAAAGTATAATATTTCCTATGGAAAAACGGATTACATCAGTACGGAATATGACACCACCAATCAAAAAAGTATGTGTTTTTTGCAAGGATAAAACACTTCCCAGTTTCACTGATGCAGCTGCGCTGAGGCGTTTTCTGTCTGATAGGGGTAAAATTATCAATAAATCCAGAAGTGGTGTTTGTAGTAAACATCAACGGGTAGTAGCCTTAGAAATAAAAAGAGCCAGACAGTTAAGCTTACTTCCATTTACCCTAAGGGTTTAGTACACTAAACCAATGAAAGATTTTCTAAATAAGATTAATTTCCATACTTTTTTTATAGCAATTTTAACTTTTACCATTGGTTGGCAATTAGGGCATAAGGATATAGCAGTTAAATGGCAAACATACGCGCCAACTTTAAAAGTAATAAACAAAGAGCCCCCACAAAATATTGATGTAGATTTCAAACTTTTCTGGGATACTTGGGATTTGGTCTCCCGCCAGTATTTGGATAAAAAAGCTATAGATACAGACAAATTGTATTATGGGGCAATTTCCGGGATGGTTTCCGCAGTAGGTGATCCTTATACTGTGTTTTTACCTCCAGAAGCGCAAAAATCCACTCAGGATGAGTTAAACGGTAGTTTTGAAGGAGTTGGTATTCAATTAGGTTTTAATTCTGATAGTAGATTGGTAGTAGTAACTCCATTAGATGGTACCCCGGCTCAAAAAAAAGGTATTTTACCCGGAGATATGATTGTCAAAATTGATGAAAAAGAGACCTTAAATATTTCTATACCAGAAGCAGTTAAATTAATCCGTGGCCCTAAGGGTACAGATGTAGCCTTAACTGTATTGCGGGAAGGGGAAACTACCACCAGAGAGTTTAAATTGACCAGAGATATGATTATTGTTAAAAGTGTAGAAGAAAGTTTTAAAACAACGAAATCAGGTAAAAAAGTGGCTTATGTTAAATTAACCCGTTTTGGCGAAAGGACGGAAGATGAATGGGATAGCGCGGTATCAAATATCCTGTCATCAGGTTCCTCGGGAATAATCTTGGATATGAGGAATAACCCGGGTGGATTGTTGGGAGGGGCTGTTTTTATAGCCTCAGAATTTTTACCTGACGGAGATGTAGTTTTGCAGGAAAATTCTCAAGGCCAAAGATTTAAGTTTAAAGTAGATAGGGCTGGCAAACTTTTAAATTTACCCTTGGTAGTACTGATTAATAAAGGGTCTGCTTCAGCCTCAGAGATAGTGGCGGGAGCTTTGCAAGACCGGGGTCGGGCTAAGCTAGTAGGTGAAAAATCTTTTGGTAAAGGAACTATTCAGGAAGCTGAAACTTTGCCAGGTGGGACAGGGCTTCATATCACTGTAGCAAAATGGTTAACTCCAAATGGCAAGTGGGTTAATGAAACTAAAGGTTTAGAACCCAATGTAGTTATAGAGATGCCTAAAGCAGAAGAAGATGAGATAATTATCCAAGGTGGAGAAAAGGATAGTCAATTTATTAAAGCATTGGAGCTTTTAGAGTAAAAATATGGACCAATCTAATTTTAAATTACCAAAGCTTAATTTTAGTTTGCTGATAGTGGCAGCTGCCTTAGGAATCGTAGTGGCAGCTGGACTTTATTCAGCTCAAATTAGTGGTTTGCTGCCTAATATAAATAAAATAGACCTGCCTAAATCTGCCTCTTTAGAAACCAGGACTATTTTCAAAGAAGAAAATGCTGTTATTTCAGTTGTAGAAAAGGTTTCACCCTCGGTAGTAGCCATCGGAATCTCCCGGAGAGTGGTGAATCCTTTTGACCCTTTTTCTATCCCCAGACAGGAAGATAGCACTATTGGGACAGGTTTTGTAGTATCTGATACAGGTATTATTGTCACCAATAAACATGTAGTTTCAGAATCAGGAGGAAATTATTCAGTTGTAACAAGAGATGACCA
>CAZFZP010000016.1:10365-10656 GCA_964523515.1 uncultured Gammaproteobacteria bacterium | reverse complement strand
CTAGAAGTTAAGCGGATTTACAGGGATCCAATTTTAGATCTGGCTATTATTCAAATAGATGCTAATGGTTTTAAGGCTTTGGAGTTGGGTGATTCATCCAAGCTGAAAGTTGGTCAAACCGTAATTGCCATTGGTAATGCTTTAGGACGGTTTACTAATACTGTGACAACAGGAGTAGTTTCAGGATTGGGTAGGCGGGTTGTGGCTGGAGATCCATTTTCCGGTTCTTCGGAAAGTTTAGACAACTTAATCCAGACTGATGCGGCGATTAATCCAGGCAATTCAGGCGGG
>CAZFZP010000016.1:268-10355 GCA_964523515.1 uncultured Gammaproteobacteria bacterium | reverse complement strand
TGGAGTCAATGTAGCCACTACAGAAGGGGCACAAAATATTGGTTTTGCCATTCCCATAAATATAGTTAAAGAGGTTGTAGATGAATTTGTGGAAAAGGGTTCAGTCACCAGACCATACCTTGGGATTAAATACCGTTTTATTTCTAGGGATTTAGCTATTTTAAATGAAGTTCCTCAGGGAGCTTATATTCAGGAAGTATTAGGTAATGGACCAGCCCAAAAATCCGGAGTCAAAGTAGGGGATATTATTACCAAAATAGGAGATCTCTCTATTGACAGTGAAGATAAAATTTCAGAAGTTGTTTCGACAAGTTCTATTGGGTCTAGACTTGAGTTAAATGTGTGGAGAGATGGCAAAGAACTAAAGCTGGTTGCTATTTTAGAAGATTTACCAGCAGAATAATTATTTCATCCAACTATCTTGAGCTGAGTTAACTATTTCTTGAACTTTAGCATTACCTTCAGGACTGTCTGGGTTTAAACCTTGAGCTTTTACATCTGCTCTGGCACCTATCTCTAATTCCTGCCTATTAGATTTCTTTTCTGCCGCTACGGCAATTTCATTTGCGTTTTTAATTATCTGTTCTCCGCTTGGCAGGCTGGCTTCTGACTGTCTAAAAGGATTGGGTATAATCCGGACTAGTCTGCTTAATATTCCACCTTCTTTTCCATCTTCCATAATTTTACTATACTATATTTATAAACGAAGTTTTCAAGCTTTGCTTATGATTAATATTCTTTGTTTATGAGCAAGATCAGTTTTAATTTCTATTTGAGCATTGGGGAAGTATTTATAAGCCTCATTTAATGCCAATTCTCCATGAGTATAATCAATCTCACCCAAAATTAATTTTGGTTTCCAGTCCAGTTCATTAATTTGTTGAAATAATTTTCTGTAAAGTTCAAAACCATCAGGGCCTCCATTTAAGGCTATATGTGGTTCAAAGTCTTTGACAGAAGAATCCAAGTAGGGGATCCTTTCAGTTGGGATATAAGGTAAGTTGGTAACAATAATGTCCATCTCCACGTCATTGCGAGCGACCCAAGGGAGCGTGGCAATCTTACTTAAAAGATCGCTTTGGATAAATTGTATTCGATTTTCTACTCCATGTAATTTGGCATTTTGTCGGGCTATTTTTAGGGCTTTCTCAGACACATCTGTAGCGATAATTTTTAGCTTTCTACCCCAAGGGTGCCGGCTCAAATTTTTGGCGATGGAAATAGCAATATTCCCAGCACCTGTTCCCACATCCAAAATGGTTAGCCTCGCAAGGCCAGGCCTTGCGTGCGTAAGTACCTTATCTACTAAAAGCTCAGTTTCTGGTCTAGGGATTAAAACATCAGGTGTAACTTTAAACTTGAGTTTGTAAAATTCTACCCAGCCTTGGGTGTATTGCTTTGGTTTCACTGTGGTTCCTGGAGAGTTTTTATTATTGGTTCTAATTCTCCCTCTATAATCCTGTCTAAATTGTGCCAGGATTTGCTAATCCTATGGTCTGTAATCCTGTTTTGAGGAAAATTGTATGTTCTAATCTTTTCAGATCTATCACCACTACCTACTTGTAGGCTCCGTTGAGTATCAATATTACCCGTAGACTTTTGTTGTTCAATTTCCCATAATTTAGCCCGGAGCAATTCAAAAGCATTTTCCCTATTTTGCAGTTGTGATCTCTCAGTCTGGCAGGTAACTACTATTCCGGTTGGTATATGTTTTAACCTGACAGCAGTTGAAACCTTGTTTACATTCTGTCCTCCTGCTCCACCAGACCGGAATGCCTCAAACTCTATATCAGCAGGGTTAATATTAACTTCTGTCTCTGTAACTTGAGGTAAAACTGCCACCGTTGAGGTAGAAGTATGGATTCTGCCAGAAGACTCAGTCTTGGGTACTCTTTGTACTCTATGTACGCCTGACTCATATTTTAAATTTGAGTAAGCATTGTTTCCATTTATCTTTAGGATTATTTCTTTAATTTGGCCAATCTTTCCTTCAGAACGGTCTAATTCTTCAACTTTCCAGCCTTTGTTTTGAGCATATTTAGTATACATTCTAAAAAGATCTCCGGCAAAAAGTCCGGCTTCATCCCCTCCGGCAGCAGAGCGGATTTCTAAAATACAGCTATCAGTCTTCAGTATCCCTCCACTGTCAACTCTCAGACTGTCTGACGACCGGTACCAACCGGAGGTTGGTGGACTGACGACTGATGACTGAAATTCTTCTTTTTGTTTTTTTAACTCCTCAATCTCTTGTAAGGCTAGGTCTTTAAGCTCAGGATCTTCTAGCAGAGCTTGTAACTCTTCAATCCTGTTATCAATTTCTTGTAATTGTTGTTGGATGTAATCCATCTATGAAGCAGCAGTTTTGCGGGCTTGCATAAGTAAATCTTTTAAAGACGGTTTTTCCTTTTTTTGTTCCTCAAACTTGGATTTTCTGGTTTCCAAAATTCTTTTTCTTTCTGCCTGTTTAATTTTAGAACTTTCAGTTTTTTTAATAAACCGGTCAACTTGTCCTAAAGTATCCACAAACTTTTGTTGTCCGGTAAAAAGGGGGTGGCACTTACTGCATATTTCCACGCGGATTGCCGGCAAAGTCGAGCCGGTTGTAAAGCTGCTTCCACAAGCACAAGTTACGGTAGCTTCTGGATACCAATTTGGATGAATATTAGCTTTCATGGCTGTCAGTATAACAATTTTAAGATCAAAAATCAAACTCGATGAATTTTGCGCCTATGATGAATTTCCTTAGCTAAAGTTCCCAGATAGACTCCGGCGATAATTAGAATTGACCCTACCATTAATGGTATGGAAGCTTTTTCCCCTAAAATAGTAATAGCCAATATGGTTGCTACCCCTGGTTCAATATATTGGAAAAGGTCTGCTTTTATCACAGATGTTTTTGACAAGCCCCATTCAAACAAAAAATAAGCAGAAACTGAGGAAAGTAAGGTCATGTAAGCAAGCCCTAATAATCCTAAAAAAGTAACCTGTGCAGGCCAATTAGGATTTTCTAGGTATTCTTTGCCGGCCGGCAGTAAAAAAGTTATTGTTCCTACTAGAAAAGCTATGGCAGTTACTATCATGGAAGGATATTTAGCCAGCATTTGTCTGGAAATTACTGCTCCGGCTACCCACATTAAAGATGCTAAAATAATCAGCACATTTCCTAGCAACTGTTGAGTAGAAAAATTACCTAGTAAAAGCTGGGGTATTTCTATGACAACTATTGCTCCAAATAAACCAATAAAAATTCCTAATAAATTTATTAAGTAAATTTTTTCTTTTAAAAACCACCAGCCCAAAAGCACTGATAATATTGGGATAAACATGGTTAAAATAGAAGCATTTATGGCAGTAGTGCGGGTGATTCCTTCAAAAAAGAAGGTAATGTTTAAAGTAATAATTAAAATGCCAACCAATATTAATTTGGGCAAATCAGCCCGTTCAATTTTAAATTGGCGTCTTTGGGCGAAAAAAAATGGGGTCAAGAGGATACAGGCAAAAGCAAAACGAAATAGAGCCAAGCTCATTGGAGGAAATTCCTGCAGCGTAATTTTGGCTACTACAAAGTTTGCCCCCCAAATCAGATGGGCTAAAATTAAGGCTACATATGGGAGAGGCTTGGACAGAATCTGTGAGGACATTACTTAAGGTTACAGGATTTCTAAGATGCGATCAAGTCCAAATGAAAATCCAACCGCAGGTACTTCTTTTTTGGAAAATGTACCAATTAAATTATCATATCTTCCACCTCCACCTACTGATAAAGAAAGAGGATCTCTGTTCACTTTAAGTTCAAAAATTGCTCCGGTATAGTAATCTAAACCCCGAGCAAGTGTTGGATCAAATTTAAAATCAATGCTCTCTTTTAATTGATATTCTTCTTGTAAAATGTTAAAAATTTGCCTTAAATTTTCAGTCGGTTTTTGTGACTTGATTTTATCTATAGCATCTTGAGCTTGTTCTTTTGGCATTCCACCAGCTACTAATTCTTGAATTACTCCTGCTTCTCCGATTTTGTTGATTTTATCAATGGCTCTTACAGCCTCTATAGGTAGATTGGCAAAATTTACCCTGTCATTTAAGAGCATTACTGCATCTTTAAAATCTAAAGCCTTTATGCATTGTATAGTTGCTGCTACTATTTTTGCATCTTCTTTTGGATCATTTGAACCTATTGAGTCAAAATCAACTTGGGTGAATTCACGGAAGCGACCTTTTTGAGGGTTTTCTCCCCTAAAAACCTGGCCTATCTGGTATCTCCTGAAGGGAAGAGGAGGATTATAAGTAGCTACGTAGCGGGCAAGGGGGACTGTTAAATCATAACGCAAAGCTAATTTTCTACCACCTCTGTCTGTAAATTTATAAATTAATCTTTCTTCATCCCCATATTTTCCCTCCAAGGTTTCTGCAAACTCTAAAGTTGGAGTTTCAATTGGGACAAACTCGAATTCCTCTAAAGTCTCTACAATTTTGGCAATAACTTCTCTTCTCCTTTTAGCTAACTCAGGAGTAATATCTCTAAAACCTTTTGGTGTTGGCGGTGCTATGATCATATATTTATCTTACTCTAATTTTTTCTTGATGCAAGCCTGGAGTTGTTTGACTGACAATGATATAGTAATTAAACAAATGGCGAAGAATTATATAGAGATAGTAGAAAAAGCGTTGGCCCACAAACATATTTCCTCTGAAGCAGCCACTAATTTAATCTCTTGGTTAACAGATACTCAGTATAAGGATTTTATTCCAGAAGTGGAAACTCTACTAGATACTGAGAATTGGCATGATATAGAGGATGCTTTTTATGCTCGTATAACTGTTGGTACAGGTGGGATCCGCGGTCAACTAGGGGTAGGCCCAAATAGGATTAATATGAGAACTATTGGGGAAGCGGCTCAGGGTTTGTCTCAATTCATTAAAGATTTTGGTGAGGAAGCTATTAATAAAGGAGTGGTAGTAGGATATGAAGCCAGAAAATTTTCTAAGGAATTTGCTACACTTTCTTGTGAAGTATTTGCTGGTAACGGAATTAAGGCTTATCTTTTTGATCATCTAAGATCCACTCCAGAATTATCCTTTGCCGTAAGACACCTTGAAACTACAGCTGGGGTTCAGATTACTGCCTCGCATAATCCTAGAACAGATAATGGTTTTAAATTTTATTGGTCTGATGGAGGGCAAGTAGTACCACCTCTAGATTTGAAATTTATGGATTTAGTAAACAGCGTTATTCATATAGAAAAGATGCCTCTGACAGAAGCTAAAAAGAAAGACATAATTGAAATGGTTGGAGAGAAAATAGATAAGTCTTACTTAAAAAAAGTTCAAGGTTTATCTTTAACTAAAAGCCGTTCAGCAAAAATAGTTTTTAGCCCAATTCATGGAGCCGGATCAACTAACGTTTTACCAGTTCTAAAATCTGAGGGGTTTGATGTGACAGTTGTGCCAGAGCAGGCAAAACCAGATGAGGATTTTCCGACAGCCCATGGTGATCTTATAAATCCTGAATACCGGGAAGTGATGGAGTTGTCAATTAGATTAGGAGAAAAATTAGGAGCTGATTTGGTAATTAATTCAGACCCTGATGCTGACAGAATTGGGGTAGCTGCCAAGAGATCTTTAAAATCTAATGAATTACAATTTTTGACTGGTAATCAAGTAGGAATTGCGTTAGTTAATTTTATCCTTAATCAGCTAAAAGATCAGAAAAAATTACCCAAAAATGGTTTGGTCATTGAAACTTATGTGACAACTTCTCTTATCTCTGACATTGCACAATCTATGGGAGTTAAGGTTACAGATGATTTGTTAGTTGGATTTAAGTTTATTGGTGAAATAATTGAGAAGCTACCTGATAAAAATGATTTTATTTTTGCTGCAGAGGAAAGTTTGGGATATCTAATGGGTACTTTTGTTCGTGATAAAGATGCTGCGATTGCTGGATTAATGTTAGCAGAGTTAGTTTCTTGGTTAAAAGATCAAAATAAAACTCTGGTTGAATATTTAGATGAAATTTACACAAATCATGGATACTACAAAAATATTCTAAATATGGTGGAATTACGTGGGAAAGTAGGTAAACAACATATTGCAGCTATTATGAAAGGTTTAAGAGCTAAGTTACCAAAAGAGTTAAGTGGTTTGCCAGTGTTGGAGATAAACGATCGATTGAGCCTTGAAAAAAAAGATCCAGAAAAATATAAAGTTGGAGTGACAGGTGATCAACTCACACTTATATTTAGCAAAGATGGTACAACTAAAGTAACGATTCGTCCATCTGGAACAGAACCTAAAGTAAAATATTATATTCAGCATTACGAATCTGTTGATGGAAATCTTAATCAAGTTAGACAACGAGTTGACGAACAAGCTAAAAAACTAGAAGATAGTATAGTAGAGATTGGACAAAAGATTATAAAAGGAGAATATTAAATATGAAAGTAATAATATTTGCAGGAGGGGTGGGAACCAGGTTGTGGCCATTGTCCCGTAAAAACACTCCCAAACAATTTGAAAAAATAGTCGGGGAAGAGTCAATGCTGCAAGTATCTATTTCCAAACTTTTCCCGGATTTTACCTGGGAAGATATTTATATCTCTACTAATAAGCAATATGAGGATATCTTAAAAAGCCAATTTCCCCAAATCCCGGCAAAAAACCTGATTTTTGAACCTGCAATGCGGGATGTTGGCCCGGCAGTCGGGTTAATGGTGGCAAATTTTGTTAAAAAATACCCGGATGAGCAAATAGCCATACTTTGGGGAGACCATTTAATCCGTAAAGCAGATGAATTTAGAAGGGTATTAAAAATTGCCGAAAGTTTGGTGGAGGAAAATTCAGACAGGATTGTTTTTGTCGGCCAAAAACCCCGTTTTGCCAGTGTGAATTTGGGTTATATTGAGTTTGGTAACGAGGTCAAAAAAGATAACGGGGTGACTGTGTATGAATTTACCGGATTTAAGTACCGGCCAGATGAAAAACTTGCTGAAAAATTTTTAACAGATGGGAAACATACCTGGAATTTAGGTTATTTTGTCACCACCCCAAAATTTTTATGGAACCAATTTGAAAAATCTACCCCGGATTTATATAAACAATTAAAAGAGATTAGTGAAGTGGTTAATACGCCTGATTATGAAAAAGTTTTAAATGAAGTTTATCCGAAAATAGAAAAAATTTCTTTTGATAATGCTATTTTGGAAAAATTAGATCCAAAACAAGGTTTGGTTTTGTCTGTGGATATAGGCTGGTCTGATATTGGAGCCTGGGAGGCACTGAAGGAAGCCTTAGCTTCTTCTGAGGAAGAAAATGTCACCCGTGGTGAGGTGCAGCTGATGGATTCCAGGGATAGTTTGGTTTTTAACTATAATGGCCAGTTAGTAGTGGGGATAGATTTAGATAAAATGTTAGTGGTAAATACAGGGGATGTTTTATTGGTTTGTCCAAAGACGGCAGTCCCTAAAATTAAAAAATTTGTAGAAAGTCTAGCAAATACTCCTAATCAACGTTTAACTTAATTCTTATTCTTGGTTGAAGCAGTGGCAGACTTTGTGGCTTCATTTATAGGTGAAGTTGGTTTTACGCGGGGGATAATATAAAGGTAAGCTGATGCCAGAATTTGGTTTTCATTTAAATAGCCAGTTGTAATGATAACATCATTTAGCTTCATATTGTCCAAGGATGTCTCTTCCACTAAAATAGCATGGTTTTGAGATTCTTGATCCTTAATAGTAATCAACTTATTAGTGATAGAGATCACTTGTCCCCATAAAACTAACTTTACTTCGCCACTGGGCTTGGGCAGGAGAATAATTTTTTTGGCTGTCAGTACCCCTGTATCATCTATGTCACCTAATGCAGCTATAAAATCTTCCTCTGCTAAATTCTTAAAAGAGTATTTGGTGTTTTTAATCCGGCTGGCGTATTGAGTGTCTTGGTTTAAGCTGATAATCTTTGAACCTGTATTAGAAGCTAAAGTAATAGAATTTATGGATTTAGTTTTGATGGTGCCGATAAAGGCCTTATTTTGTAGTTTTAAATTTATTTCTTGTTTTAATTTGGCAGCTTTTGAGGCAATTTCTTGTTTTAACTCTTCTAATTTGGCCTTAATATTAGCAGAAGGAGTGCTGTCCATTGCATAAGCTGGTAGAGGTATTAAATTTATAATTATTATAATTACTATAACCGTTATATTTCTGATCATATTTTTTCCTTTGAATAATATACAGTTTTCTTTTCTTGTCTTTTTTCACCCTGGTCATCAAAAACAATTACCCTGATATTATTTACTCCCTCATCTAAGTCTAGCGTTGTAGAAAAACTTCCATCAAAGTCAGATTTTAAAATCAAATCCTGGGAATCAGTTGTAATAAGTAAATTTAAATTAGGAGAAGTTTCTCCAGATATTAAAACTACTGGCTGGAAAATTAACATATCATCGCTGGGTGAAGTTAAATTTAAGCTTAAAGAAGATGGAGCAGTGGTAATTGGTTTGCCTGTGGGGGAATATATGTCAGTTGGTTTTTGGTTTTGCATAGTTAAGACATAATAAAGCCCGCCTAAAAATAGTAATCCTACAATCAGGATTAATACTTGGGAAATAATAAAATATTTAAAAGATAGAGATTTTTGCATAATCGGGACAGGGGGGTCTTGGGCAACTTCATCCATAAACTTAAGTATTTTACGTTTTGCGTCAGCAAAAGGCAAGATTCTTTCGAAGAGGTTCTTTACATACTTGTTAATAGAGGCTTTTTTTGATAGTATCTTTGATACTCATGGATATCTCTTGGTACGGCCAGTCCTGCTTTAAGCTAAAAGGAAAATCTGCTACAGTAATAATTAATTCTACTGACCTCTTGGAAGCAGATATAGTATTAAATTCACATAAGCTTCCCGGTCATCAGACATCTGTAGCTTTGAGTTCTCCGATGGTTTTTGATTCTCCTGGTGAGTATGAAGTAAAGGGGGTAGCTATTACCGGCATCTCTTCAGAGAGTACAAATATCATTTATCATCTGTTTTTAGATAAGTTAAATATTGTCCATTTGGGAGATCTAGGAGAGGATAAATTAACAGAGGAACAATTGGCCAAACAGATATTTTACTGATGCCAAAATCAGCAGCAGAAATTGTAGCGCAATTGGAACCTAAAATAATTATCCCGATGTGTGAGGCGCCGGAACAATTCTTAAAAGAGATAGGAGTAGCAGGAGTAGAAGCTCAACCTAAATTGTCGATTAGTAAAGAAAAACTGCCAGAGGAGCCAATAGTAGTTGTGCTCAAACAAAGTTAATATATGCCGCAGGCATCTAAAATTCCGCCGCAGAACATAGAAGCAGAACAATCCCTTTTGGGAGCGCTTTTGATTGACAAAGACGCCATTGTCAGAATTTCAGAAATCCTGCACCCGGCTAATTTTTACCGTACTGAACAACATGGGCAAGTTTTTTCGGCAATTAGGGATTTATTTGATAGAAGAGAACCAATAGATTTAATTACTTTAACAGAGGAATTAAAGAAAAAAGGTACTTATGACAAAGTAGGAGGGGCTGCGTATCTTACCACTTTAATCAACATAGTTCCTACCTCTGCCCACATTGAACATTATGCCAAAATTATTAAGGAACATGCAGTCAGGCGCTCACTGATTACCCAGGCTACCAGGTTAATCGAAAAAGCTTATGATGAAGAGCAGCCACTGGATTTAATTTTAGAAGAAGCAGAGTCTGGAATTTTTTCTTTATCACAAGCTCATATAAAGCGGGATTTTATCCATATCAAAGATGCCCTGGCTCAGTCTTTTGACCGGCTGGATGAGCTGCAAAAATCCTCTGGAAAACTGCGGGGGGTGGCAACCGGTTTTAGGGATTTAGACTCCAAATTAGCTGGGTTGCAAGATTCTAATTTAATTATCTTAGCTTCCCGCCCTGGTCAAGGTAAAACTTCTTTAACTTTGAATATAGCACAATATGTTGCCGTAAATTTAGGTTTACCGGTTGGATTTTTTTCTCTGGAGATGAGCCAGGAGGAGTTAGTGGATAGGTTGCTGGTTGGCCAGGCCGATATTGATGGCTGGAAATTAAAA
>CAZFZP010000016.1:0-233 GCA_964523515.1 uncultured Gammaproteobacteria bacterium | reverse complement strand
CAGGCCGGCTGGATGAAAAAGACTTTGATAAATTATCTTTGGCGATGGGTGAGCTGGCAGAAGCGCCGCTGTTTATAGATGATACACCGGGAATGAATATTTCTGAAATTAGGACTAAAGCCCGCAGGTTACAACTTGAACATGGTTTGAAGTTGGTGATAGTTGATTATTTGCAGCTGGCCCATGGCAGAAATTTAGAAAACCGGGTTCAGGAAGTTTCGGAAATCTCCCAG
>CAZFZP010000015.1:0-16336 GCA_964523515.1 uncultured Gammaproteobacteria bacterium | reverse complement strand
TAAAGGTCAAAGATTTAGATAAAAGAATTGTCTTTGAATTTAAGGCTTATTTGTCTTCTGATGAGCGGCAGACAGCCACTACGCATATGGAAACCTCCCACAGGCTTTCATCTGCCAGTATTAACAGATGTCTTTCTGCAGTCAGAGCTTATATCAGATTTTTAATAGACCAGGATTACCAAACTCCCATTTATCCAGACCAATTTAAAATGGTTAAAAAAGAAAAGACCCATCCACATGTGGCAGAGCTAAATGATTTGATAGCTCTAATTGAATCACCATCTAGTCTAGAACAAGATCCACTGATTGCTGCCCGAAATCGGGCTATTTTAGAGGTTCTCTTTGCCACTGGTATGAGAATATCTGAACTGGTTTCTTTAAATAAAAGAGATTTGAATAGTGAAGGTAAAATTTTTATTACTGGGAAAGGTCGGAAACAGAGATTTGTTTATTTAACAGAGCGGGCAGAACAATATTTAGACCAATATTTAGGATTGCGTGATGATAACCAACAAGCCTTATTCATACCAACTAAAACCAGATCCAAAGACAGATTGTCTTCCAGATTAACCCCCAGATATATCCAAGAAAGGCTTAAAACTTACCGGGAAAAGTTAAGGATTCATTTACCAACCACTCCACACTCTTTTAGACATGGGTTTGCTACATATTTAGCAGAAAATGGGGCTTCTGTAGCAGCTATTCAGATTTTATTAGGTCATGAATCTTTAAATACAACTACCAGATATGTAAATGCCTCAGACAGGTTTGCCCAAGAAACCCACCGCAAATATCATCCACTGGGAGAGAAAAAATAATCTTTAGTTGACAGAGTAGTTAGGTTTGTTCTAAGCTGGATTTAATGAACTTCTTAAGGGAAGATATTTTTACCAAGAAAAATTTAATCTATCTTTTAATCATGGCCATTATGATTTTAGCTATCCCCTTAGCAGTTAGATTTGTCCAAAATCAACAGTCCACTCAACTGCAATCCCAAGCCACTGGAGATGAAATCACCTTCCCTGGTTTAACTAAAAAAGATGCGGATCAAAACCCGGTGGCTGAAACCCGGGAGTTTAAAGTAAAACTTAATTCACCATATGGATCACCAAAATAATGAGTGAAATATCTAAAAACAACATTATTGCTTTTATGGTTTTGGCTCTTTTGGCCATAGCCATTCCAGTTTCTTTATATCTGGCAGGGCAACAACAGATTTTTACTCCCCGGGCCTCTGAGAGTTGTCCGGTTACCACAGAAATATGTCAAGGTTTTACTACTTTTACTACCTGCCAAGATGATTTTGGATATAAGAGTGGAACTGAGAGGTTTTGTAAGCCAGGTAGCGGTGGAGGTACTAAATTCCGCTGCTTCGTGGATGGTAATGAAAACAATTGTAAAAGCGCCTCAAGTGGTACTTATAATTATTCCTGTTCAGGTTGTCCTAATCTATCTGCTAGTGGAAATGAAGATAGTGGAGATGGAGGTAATGAAGGTGATGAAAGTGGTGGATCGAGTGAGTCCTTAAGAGGAAATATAGACAGTATCCAGCCTAATCCGGTTAAAAAGGTAAATGGGAATTGGCAACAGGTTAAGATTGATCTGACGGCTAATAATAAGGATTGGAAATTACTGTTTAGAAATGCGGCTGGTAATTGCACCAAAAATACTTGTGGATTGAATGGTTGGTTTACAATAACTTCTGGCAATGCCACCTTGGTAGATGTACAAGTCATTAATTTTGAAGTAGAGGTTGGTGGTGGAACTGGTGGAGTTGTTTTACCTGAGTCCAGTATTTGTAAATACAAGATATTTAACAGCCAAAATCAGGATGTGACACAAGGAGAAGTTTTCCAAGATGAAGAATATAAGTTTGAGGTGACGATGATCAACAAGGGTGATACCATTTGGAAAAAAGATACTTATAAGCTTAAAGCCACACTTTTCCCAGCTTCTGAGAATGGGCTTGCTATTACAAACTCCGGTATCATTGGTCTAGGTGATGTCGCCAAAGATCAATCGGCTATATGGATGATTCCTGTTAAAACTCCTAAGATTACTACTTCTACTAAAGTTTATAAGGTTGAGTTTGTGATGATGAGTGATAACAATGAAACCTTTGGGTCTGCCTGTACTCCTGATGTGACAGTTAAGCTAAGATCTACCACCTCTCAATTTACCCGTTGTTTTGTACTTTCTGATAGTAAATCAGAAAGGGACGGTGTAAAAAATTGTGATAATTCCAAAGCTAAAACTTTTACCAGACAAGGAATGGAAACTACTTTTAGATTAAGTGAAGATACTTTTGGGCTCCGGACTATTTTTGTCAGGTTTTTTGGGCCAACTAATGCAGATTTCCAGGATTTTGAAAAAATTATCCAGTACTCCCCTCCTCCCACTATTAATGTGAGTTGTGCTTTATCTGGTACTGGAACCGGGACAGTTATTAATATTACCGGATCTAATTTTGGAGATAGTCAAGGTAGTGGAAGAGTTACTGCCAAAGGTTTGGCTACCCAGATTACCTCCTGGTCGGATACTTTAATTACTGCTACTTTGAACAGTACTTTAGATGGATCTAATAATGTAATAGTTAGAACAGATGATGATAGGATTAATGATGCTACCTGTACAATTGGTTTAACTACAGTTGAGTTGGCAGTAACTAATGCTTGCCGCCAACCTGGTCGGCTTGCAATGGATAATGTAGAAATTAAAATCTATCCGAATGTGGCTGATGCTGATGTGGATGAACCTCTTACCACTCAAACAGTTAGGGTGGATAATAATGGTAAAGTGATTGGGTTTTCACATCGGCTCGAACAAGAAAAACCGTATACTTTAATTATTAATGGTCCTGGAATTACTGCTAAAAGGGTGGATTTTACAAGTCAGGTTGGTACCAAGAAATTAAATGACATAAATTTATATGTAGGTGATATTTTCCCAATAGTTTCACCTGATGGTGCTGTTAATACTGCTGATAGGTCACAGTTGATTAGAGAATGGACTTCAAGAGTTGCTACTTCTAGAGACACTACTGCCACTACTATTAAGTTGGCAGATTTTAACCAAGACGGGGCAGTTAATAATTTTGACTGGTCTTGTATGAGGGATAGTATTGTTAACCAGAGGAAAGATGAAGTTTTTATTCCACCTAGTGAAGATGATGAGTAATGTGGTAATCTAAAATTATGGAGAATAATCAAATAGTTAGCAGTCCTGGTCTAATGGGTAAAAAAATAATTTTTGGAATTTTGGGGCTTATTGTGATTGCTGAAATTTTATGGGTAGGCAAGATGATTTATTATGCTCAAAATACCAACACTGCGCCTCCCCCTGCTTTAATAAAAAGTGCCTCAACAGAGATAACTTTAACTTCGTCTAAAAATGAAATTAAAGTGGGAGAAGAATTTAATGTAGATATCAATATTTTATCATCTGCCACAACAGATGGGGTGGATCTGATCATTAGTTTTGATCCTGCCTTACTTTCTATTACGGATACAGTCAAACCAGTTACAACTGGAACTATTTATGTTGATTACCCTTTTAATGCAATGGAAAATGGAAAAATTACTGTCTCAGGGATTTCTTCTGCTACTTCCGGGATTATTCCTAATGGTTTATTTGGATCTATTGCCTTTCAGGCTAAAGCTGTAGGTTTAGCTAAAATAGCTGTTGATTTTACACCTAATAATACAAAAGATTCAAATATTATAGAATCAGAAACTGGTCAGGATATACTGGAGAAAGTAACTAATTTAGAATTAAATATACTGCCATGAAAAAGGTGCTAGGTTTTAGGTTACAGGTTTTAGGTCTAATCGCTTTTTATGCGATGCTTTTCCTATACGCTATACCCTATGCCCTAAATCCTACCTATGCCCAGCAGGCTACCCTATCTTTGAGTCCTGCATCTGGTACTTTTAATGCCGGTTGTGGATTTTCTGTAAATATAGAGCTAAATACTGGCGGAGCCAAAACAGATGGAGTAGATGCTTATCTGTTATATGATCAGGCCAAACTTTCTGCCACCTCTATTTCTCCTGGTACCATCTTTCCAGATTATCCTGGTAACAGTGTTGATGACAGTATTGGTAAAGTAGTGGTGGCTGCTATTTCTTCCATAGACAATCCCTTTTCAGGTAGTGGCACTTTTGCCACAGTTAATTTTACTGTGAAACCAGCTACATCTGCTAGTTTAACTCAAATTACTTTTGATTTTGATGCTAATAACAAATCTAAAACTACTGATTCAAATGTGGTGGCAAATATTAATGGGTCAGTGGTTGATACGTTAAATACTGTGGTAAATGGCAGTTACACTATTGGAACAGGTTCCTGTTCTGCTCAAACAACTACAATTGGCGGATCTACCACTGGAATCACCGGAACCAGCACTGCCGGAACTGGTTCCAAGGTATTTTTAACTGGCCAGGGTACTGCCTCAGATTCAGGTGAGTTTGTCAAAACTTTACCACCGGCCGGTTCTGAAAAATTAACCATGACTTTAGCAATTGTTGGTTCTATTCTAACAGTCTTTGGGATTTTGGGGTTAGCTCTTCTTTGATGACTCTGTCTGCTGCAATACATGATTTTATAGAGTATTTAGAAAAAGATAAGAAAGCTTCTTTAAATACCTTAAAAAACTATCACAGATATTTAAAAGAATTTGAAAATTTTTGTGGGGAGATTACAGTTAAAGATTTAAATTATGAGCTAATCCAAAAATATAAAACTTATTTAAGTCAGAAATCTTTGAAGACTACTTCTCAAAATTATTTTTTAATAGCCCTGCGTTCTTTTTTAACTTACCTACTGCAAAATAATCTAACTACTTTGGATCCCAAGGCCATAGGTTTGGGAAAACAAGAAAAATTTAATTTTGAAGTTTTAAGCACTGAGGAGCTGGAGAAAATTTTATCTTTACCAAGTCATGAGAAAAAAGGTTTAAGGGATCAAGCGGTTTTGCAAGTTTTATGTGCTACTGGGTTTAAGGTTTCACAACTGGCTGCTTTAAATAGAGAGGATATCTATACCCTACCCTTGCCAGAGAATATTATAGCCCACTTAGAAAGATATATAGAGGACCGTAAAGATGCCTTTAGACCTTTGTTTATTAGATTTCAAGGTAAGATGGATCTAAACCCAGATGGAGAAAAAATGAGGTTAACAGTGAGGTCTTTGGAGCGGATTGTTAAAAAATATACTAATACCACTCCACAAACCCTAAGGCACTCTTATGCTAAAAGATTACTTAATGAGGGAAAAAATTTATCAGAAGTTCAACAAGAATTAGGCCATAAACACATTACTACCACCCAGATTTATACGAAGTTAGCCTAATTTGAAATCTTTGACCAAGTGAGAAAGAATTGTTGAGACTACTGAGATAACTATGGCTGCCAAAATTCCAGCCAGGGCAGTTTCTATAGTCAGTCCGGCAACTACAAAGGAAGCTAGCCACAGGACTATAGCATTTACTACAAAGGTAAAAAGCCCAATAGTCATAATATTAAGCGGTAAGGTAATCAAAATTAAAAAAGGCCTGATAAAAATGTTAATTAGCCCAATGACAATGGAGGCCAAAAGCGCTGATTCAATACTGGCCACCTTAAATCCAGGTACAATAAAAGAGGCTGCCAATAAAGTTAAAGAATTTATTACCCAGGCAATTAGTAATCTCATTAATATAATTAATTCATAAAACAGATTGTTTTGTCAACTACCTGATAATACTTAGATGGGTTTGCCGGCTAGACCGTAAACTAACAAATCTCCCACAAAACCTGGCAGTTGCAGCGGCCAGGATATGAGTACCACCATAAATCCTGGGGATAAAAATGACAAGTATGGCCATTTGTAATAAATAGCAAAGGCAATAGAAAAAAATAACCCAAATATAAAATAGAAGATTGCAATATTGGTAATAATTTTTTCTCTACTCATCTTCACTTTTTTCTTTGTTTGATATAGTGGTAGCTGCAGCCACCTTCTCATTATCCTTGACTCTCATCAAAATTACACCCTGTGTTTGCCGCTGCAGTGTAGGCACTTGTTTTAAATCCATTTTTATCAGCTGTCCTCTGGTGGAAGTTAACACTAAAATATTAGTTTCTTTATGCACGATAGAGGCGGCAATAATCTTGCCTGTTTTGGTGGTTACCTGCGCCGCTTTAACTCCCTGCCCTCCTCTGCCTTGCCTGACCCATGAGGAAAGTTTAGTTTTTTTGCCTAAACCATTTTCTGTAACTACCAAAAGTTGAGCATTTTCATCTTCAATTTTACTTAAAGAAACCACCGCATCATCTTTTTGTAATTTAATTCCCCTGACCCCGGAGGTGTCCCGGTGAGTAGGTTTAACTTGGGTTTCTGTAAATCTAATTGATTTGCCTGTCTGAGAGACAATAATTAAATCATCTTTGCCGGAGGTTGGGGTTACCCAACCCAGTTCATCTCCTGAGTCTAATTTGATAGCCACCAGCCCGTTTTTGCGGATGTTAGCATACTCTTCTAGTGGTGTCTTTTTAACAGTTCCGAATTTAGTACACATAAACATAAATTTTCCATTCCCTTTGATGTTTGATGTCAAAATTGCCGTTATTTTTTCACCAGTCTCAATGTTAATTAAATTAATCACTGCTTGGCCTTTGGCAGCCCTTTGGGTTTCCGGAATCTCCCAAACCTTGATCTGGAAAACCCGGCCTTTGTCAGTAAAGAAAAGCAAGTTATCATGGGTTTGAGTATAGAAAATATGGGAAACTGCATCAGTTTCCTTGGTAGCAATTCCAATTACCCCTTTCCCACCTCTTTGTTGGGTTCTGAAAACTCTGGGAGATTGTCTTTTGATATAGCCACCCTCAGTAATAGTGACAATAGTTGTTTCATTGGCCACCAAATCTTCTTCATTCCACTCCCCGACTTTTTGTTTATAAACTCTGGTTCTCCGCTCATCTGCATATTTATCCTTAATTTTTGAAAGTTCTTCTCTGACTACTTTTAATATTTTTTCCGGATGGGCTAATAAATTTTCTAAATAAGCAATAGTTTCTCTAACTATTTTTAACTCATCTTCAATTCTTTGCCTTTCTAAAGCAGCCAATCTCCTTAGTTGCATGTCTAAAATAGCCACTGCTTGAATGTCTGTTAATTTAAATTTGAGTATCAAATTTTTGCGGGCATCATCGCCGTCTTTACTTTTTTTAATGGTCTCAATGACTGCGTCAATATGGTCAACGGCAATTTTCAAACCTTCTAAGATATGTTCCCGGGCTTGGGCTTCTTTTAACTCAAACTGCGACCTTCTTTTGATGACTATTTGTCTGTGTTTGATAAACTCTTCTAAAATATATTTTAAGGTTAAAAGATGCGGTATGCCATCTACCAAAGCCACTAAATTAACATTAAATACAGACTGCATAGTTGTATGTTTATATAGATTATTTAGTACTGATTGGGGTTTGGAATCCCGTTTTAAATCTATGGCAATCCGGACCATTTGTGTGCGGTCAGATTCATCCCGCAAATCAGCAATACCCTCAATCTTTTTTTCTTTGACTAAATCAGCAATTCTGGCAATTAAAGTAGATTTATTAACCTGAAAAGGCAGCTCTGTCACCAAAATCTGCATCTTGCCTCCTTTGTTTTCTTCAATTTCAGCCTTAGCACGCATGACAATTCTGCCTTTACCAGTACCATAGGCTGCCAGTATTTCAGTTTGGTCATAAATAGAGGCGCCAGTTGGAAAATCCGGGCCTTTGATAAATTTAACCAATTCTTCCAGGGTAGCTTCAGGATTATCCAGTAGATAAATTAGGGCGTCACAAACCTCACCCAAGTTATGGGGTGGAATTTGAGTAGCCATCCCAACCGCAATACCGGAAGCGCCATTTAAAAGTAAATTAGGGATCACCGAGGGAAGTAGTGTTGGTTCCTGGACATTCCCGGCATAGTTGTCTATAAAATTTACAGTATCTTTATTTATATCCCGCAAGAGTTCATCAGCAATGCTGGATAGCCTGGCTTCGGTGTACCTCATGGCTGCCGGAGAATCTCCATCTATGCTGCCAAAATTTCCCTGACCATCAATCAGCATGTATCTTAAAGAAAAATTCTGAGCCATCCTAACCATGGCTTCATAAATTGGGGCATCACCGTGGGGGTGTAAATTTTTCATGACCTCTCCTACAACAGCAGCTGATTTTTGATATCTGGCGCTGTGATGTAATCCTTGCTGCGACATGGCAAAAATGATTCTTCTTTGCACTGGTTTAAGCCCGTCTTTGACATCTGGTAGAGCCCGGGAGACAATGACTGACATGGCATAGTCCAAATAGGACCTTTGCATCTCTTCTATAATGGGAGCTGGTTGAATTTTACCTACATTATCACTCATTAAAAAGGCCACTTAGGCCTATTTAATTATACCTGGCAAGAAGTGTCAACGCAAGCTAACGGAAGGTAATAGAACTGATAATTCTTTCTCTAATTTGTTGGTTTTCTAGAGCATTCCTTGCATCCTCATAAAATAAAACATAAACAAATTCTTCACCTAATTGAGTAGCAGTAACAGTAATATTTTCTATTCCACCAGCTATATCATAATGGCTGGGTTTTGGTAAAGGATATCTTAATGTCAAGGCATTGTGACCACCTAAAACATCTTCTGAAACAGTAACTGGTTTACTAAAATTAGGTAAACCTTGTTTTCGAATTTCAATGTAGCCGTTTAAAGATAATCCATAAGTTGCCTGTTTTGCAATGTTCAAACCCATGTCTCCAGCTGAGAATAAATCTGTCCTCTCCTGATAAAAATAATCAGGAAGTTCTAATTGGTAAAATTTTCCTTGATAAGGTTTCCAGGGAAATGCGAGTTCAGCTATCGGAGTAGACATAATGTTAGGTATTGATGTAGGAGCTGGGAATGGTTCTGAGATTGGTTGTGTTATTGCTTTAGTCAGTGGGTGAGCCATATATGAAAAATAAAGAAGGGTTGAAAGAGTTGCCCACAGTAATGGATGGGTAAGATAATCGAATGATTTACGATATCTATAAGTTATATTATCTAATTGAAGGAGTTGCCCTACATTCAAATCTTCTGTGGCAATTTTAGTTTCTTCGCTAGTCAGACTCCTACTACCTTCAAATGAAGCATCTTCCATATTTTAATAATATATCATAATTATCTTGTATAGTCAAACTATGGGCTTTTAGAATAATTTTTCTATTGCTTTATTAAACTTTCTGCCTCTGTCAAATTCATTTTGGAATAGGTTAAAAGAGGTGGCAGCAGGTGAAAATAATATTACATCCCCTGGTTTAGCTACTGCTTTGGCATCCTCAAGTAATTTTTCTAAATTATCATAAGTCCCATGTATTTGAACCTCCAGACCTGGTTTGGAGGTTCGTAGTTGCTCTAGGTTTTTTTTGATTTCTTCAGTTGAATCTCCTGTCAAGAAAAATACTTTTTTGGCATATTGGTCTATTGCCTTAGCATATTCCTCGTAATCCATATTTTTATTCATTCCTCCAGCAATTAAAATACAATTTGGAAAAGTTTTTAAAGCTTGGATTCCGGCATCAGGATTAGTTGCGGCTGTATCATTAATAATCTTGATTCTACCCACCTCCTTAATAAGTTGTTGTCTAAATTCTACACCTTTAAATTTTTTCATTGTCTGCAAGGCCTGGCCTTGAAGAACTCCAAATTTATTGGAAATTGCTAAAGCAGCTGACATATTTTCTAAATTATGTTCTCCGGGAAGTTTAGGTTTAAAATCCTTTGGTAAATCAACAGCAGAAAAATAATTAATTTGTCCTTTTAAATTCTTTAAAAAATCCGGACTGTTTGTAACCTTATCCCCTTTTCTCAAAAAAAGAAAATTTTCAGTAGTTTGGTATTTGGCAATTATTTTTTTGGCCAAAATATATTCTTCCATATTTTGGTAATAGTTAAGATGGTCTGGATAAATATTGGTAATTACTGCATACTTTGGAGAAACTTGATGTTGCTCAAAAGCTTCTAACTGAAAAGAAGACAGTTCTAAAACTACCAAAGTTTTCGGATTAACATATTCGATTGTATCCATAACACTTTTACCAATATTACCCGCCAATATCACACTTCGGGAGTGGGATGTTTTTAATACTTCATAAATTAAAGTAGATGTGGTGGATTTTCCCTTAGTTCCTGTTATTCCAATAATCTGGGAGGGTAAAACATATTGTAAAAAAATTCCCATGTCCATCTCAATCTGTTTGTTTTTACTTTTGGCATATTCTAAATATTTATTGCCGGGTTTTATTGCCGGGTTTTTAATAATTAAATCTGCCCAATCAAAATCCTCTTCCCTGTGACCACCTAAAATATATTCAATATCCGGGAAATCTTTTAGCTCATCTAAAGAAGTTTTTAACTGCTCAGCAGTTTTTAAATCTGTAACCCGTATTTTGGCACCAAGTTTCCCAAAAAATTTAGTAGCTCCCAATCCTCCCTGATTGACCCCCAATCCAAACACTAATACCTTGGTATTTTTGAATTTACCATTCATTGACTGTAATGGTACAATTTCAGAAATGAAAGATCAACCAATTGGGGTATTTGATTCAGGTATTGGAGGCTTAACTGTTTTTAAGGAGATTATGGAGATTTTGCCTAATGAAAGTTTGATCTATTTGGGGGATACAGCTAGGGTTCCATATGGCACCAGAAGTAAACAGATTATTAAGAAATTTTCTTTAGAGTTAGCACAATTTTTAATTAAGAAAAAAGTTAAATTCTTAGTAGTCTCTTGTAATACTATCTCCGCTGTGGCCATTCCAGCTATCAAAAAGATCTCTCCTGTCTTTGTTTTAGGTGTAATTAATCCGGCTGCCAAACAAGCTGCAATTACTACCCGGAATAATAAAATTGGTGTTATTGGAACCTCTATGACAGTTAAAAGTTTGATCTATCCGCAAAAAATCAAAAAATTTTTACCTGAAGCCAAAGTTTTTACAGAAGCTTGTCCTTTGTTTGTACCCTTGGTAGAAGAAGGATTAATAGACCACTTTGCCACCTGGCAGATAGCTAAAGAATATTTGAAAAATTTTAAAAGTAAAGGTATAGATACTCTTATTTTAGGCTGTACGCATTATCCGCTTATTAAAGAAATAGTTCGGGATGTGGTGGGTGAAGATGTAATTATAGTGGATTCAGCGAGACCTACTGCTTTAGAGCTAAAAAGGATTTTAGAAGCAAATAATCTGTTAACTGTCAAATCTGATCCTAAATATGAGATTTATGTTACTGATGCACCGGAACGGGTGTATAAAATTGCTGATTTGTTTTTTGGTAATAATTTGCCTGTTAAACCCAAGAAAGTTACTCTTTAGAGATTAATTCCCTAGCTAATTTGTCGCTGTCCCCTGCTCCCATGAAAAAAACTATATCCCCTTTTTTAATTTCCGGTTTAATTTTTTCCAGAGTCTGTGTCCCACCTCCTTGGGCGTCGAGCCCACGTCCTATGTGTGATACTGATGATTTGTTGATAGAATCAACTAACTGTTTACTACTAACCTCCCCAGTATCTATCTCCCGGGAGGGATAAATATCAATCATAAAAATTTTATCTACTGGAATCTCCTGAAAAATTTTTACAAAATCATCAAACAGGGCTTTGGTTCGGGAAAACATATGTGGTTGGTAAATCAGTAAAATTCTAGAATCTGGAAATTTTACTCTGGCAGCTTGCATTGTTACTTTAATCTCAGTTGGGTGATGGGCAAAATCAGAATAAATCTGAGCTTCCTGAAATTCCCCTAAATATTCAAATCTTCTGCCTAACCCAGTGTAACTACTTAGACTTTTTTTAATTTTTTCTGGGTCAATTCCCAAAGCAATCCCAACTTGGTAAGCAGCAGAAGCGTTTAAAATATTAAAATCTCCAGGAATCTGTAAAGGAAAATTTATCAGCTTTTTTGAATAATCAATAACTAAACTTCCACCCTTGGGATGCTCCCTCAAAACTTCTTTTATTCCAGAATCTGACATATTGGCAATAATTTTTTCTTCTGAGGATCTTAAAAATTTACTAAAGCTTTGTTTCACAGCTTCAAAGTCAGCAAAATATTCCGGATGATCCATTTCTATGTTGGTGACTACAGTGATGTTTGGAGTAGTAGATAGAAAGTTATCATTAAATTCATCTGCTTCTGTGACAAAGTACTTTATAGATCCTTCGCTTCGCTCAGGATGACGGGAAGGGATGCGATAATTACTTTTCCATTTTGGAACTATGGCTCCTAGTTCTACTGTTGGGTCAAGCCCTGTGTCTTCCAGTAAAAGTCCAATCATGGCAGTAGTGGTGGATTTACCATGAGTGCCACAAACAGCTATTACAAATTTCTCTTTTTCCAGATATTTGCCCATAAATTCCTGCCAAGTCAAAACCTCAATACTTTTATCTTGTGCTGTAATGAGTTCAGGGTTTTCTGGATCTAAAGAATAAATTGCAGGGGTAACAGCTAAAATATCAACACCCTCTAAATGATCTGGACTATGTCCTTCCAAAAGTATTTTGGGATCAAAATTAATAGTAAATTCATTATTAAGGGATTTATCACAACCGGAAATCTGGTATCCTTGAGCCTTTGCAATTGCAGCTGCAGCTGATGCTCCGCTACCACCAATCCCTAAAAAATGGACTTTCATTAGTTATTTATTGTTCCAAGAAGATCAAGGGGAACCCAAAGCCCTTTTTCGGTAAGAGAAATAGTAACGCTTCCTTCTGTTAAGGAATCAGGATCTATATATCTTTCTTTTCCTTTTCTAAAGCCTGCATATTCGACGCTTGGTCTATAAATAATTCCAACAGGTGCTCTTCCCCGCATTCTTCCTATTTGAACCATCGTTTTTCCTTCAAACATACCTATTCCTCTAGCAGCTACTAAATCTAAAACCTCTTCAGGTAAAACTCCATCAATTGCTGTATTTTCAGCTGGGATATGAACGCTAGCAATAAAAGCAGAATCGGGATCTATTTTTTCTCTTAAAGGCATATTAGAGAGTATTATAGGAGAATATAAATCATATATCAAGGATGGCTTGCTTCGCATGGGTTTGGATAAAGCGCTTTCTGGGTGGGACTTCATCCCCCATCAGCATTGTAAAAACCTCATCTGTGGCTGCAACATCCTCAATTGTTACCTGTTTTAACACCCTCTTTTCCGGGTTCATGGTAGTTTCCCAAAGTTGGTCCGGATTCATCTCCCCTAAACCTTTATATCTTTGGATGATTACTCCGTTAGCATTTCCACCCATTCCCTTCAAAATTTTATCTTTTTCATCATCAGAATAAGCATAGTGGTTTTCTTTGCCTTTTTGTACTTTATATAAAGGAGGTTGGGCAATATATAAATAACCTCTTTCTATAACCGCTGGCAAATATCTAAAAAAGAAAGTTAAAAGCAAAGTTCTGATATGTTCCCCATCCACATCAGCATCAGTCATAATAATAATCCGGTGGTATCTGGTTTTATTGTAATCTATCATATCCCCTATGCCTGTGCCCAGTGCTATTACCAAAGCCCTTATTTCCTCAAACTCTAAGACTTTATCCAATCTGGCCCGCTCAGTGTTTAAAATCTTTCCCCGAAGAGGTAAAATAGCCTGAAATTTTCTATCCCGGCCCTGTTTAGCACTCCCTCCAGCGCTGTCACCTTCTACAATGTAAAGTTCAGAATCTGCCGGATCCCGGTTTTGGCAATCTGCCAGTTTTCCAGGCAAAGTCATGCCTTCCAAAGCCCCTTTTCTAATCACTGCATCTTTAGCTGCGCGAGCAGCCGCGCGTGCCCGGGCTGCCAAGATAACTTTTTCTAAAATTCTTCTGCCTTCAGCCGGGTTTTCTTCAAAATAGGTGTCTAAACCTTCTTTAACTGCCTGATTAACTATTGGTCCAACCTCGGCATTACCTAATTTTTCTTTAGTTTGTGACTCAAATTGGATTCTGTCAGAATCCATCTTAATAGAAATTACTGCCGTCAAACCCTCTTTCATATCCTCACCGGTTAAATTTTCATCCTTTTCTTTTAGGGCCTCAGTTTTTCTGGCATAGTCATTTATCGAGCGGGTTAAAGCTGTTCTAAATCCTGTGACATGGGAACCGCCTTCAGTAGTAGGGACCACATTCGCAAAACTTTCAATGTTTTCGGCAAAACTATCGTTATATTGAATTCCTACTTCTACATCTACTTCTTCAATTTCCTTATGTATTAAAATCGGTTCAGCATGGACTAAGTTTTTATTTTTATTTAAGTGTTTGATTAAAGTGGCAATGCCAGACTGGAAATAATAATGCCTTTCCTGGTCTGTTCTTTCATCAAATAAATGGAAATAGATGCCTGCTACCAGATATGCTACTTGTTTGAGCTGTTTTTCTAATCTCTCAAAGTCCGGGATAATAGTAGAAAAGATAGATTTGTCAGCCAAAAAGGTAACTTTAGTTCCTGTTTGAGCAGGCCAGGAAAAATTAGACTCAAATGGTAATTTACTATTGGGCTTAATTTCTGCTACAGGAGCCTTGGGAACTCCCCTGGAGTATTCTTGAAAATGTTCTTTATTATCCCTTTTCACTTCTACTCTGACATAATCGGATAGCGCATTTACAGCAGAAACTCCGACTCCATGCAAGCCCGTAGAAACTTTATATCCGCCTTCCCCGAATTTACCTCCGGCATGCAAAATAGTCATGATTACCTCCAGGGTGGATTTACCAACTTTAGGGTGTTTTTCAACCGGGATTCCCCGACCATCATCAGCCACAGTTACATAATTATCTTTATGAATACTGACCCAAACATTTTTGGCAAAACCTGCCAAGGCTTCATCAATAGAATTATCAACCACCTCTTTAATTAAATGGTGAAGACCCCGTAAATCAGTTGAGCCAATATACATCCCAGGCCTTTTGCGGACCGGTTCCAGACCTTCTAAAACTTGAATTTGAGATGCTCCGTAGTTAGATGATTGTGCCATAGAACTGTGTCAGTTTATCATTTTTTCAGTGGCATTACCAGCATTAAATATTCTAAAATTCCTCTGATATTCACATTTTGTTTGGCCCATTTTTCTGCTTCTAGAAGCTCTTTTATAAAATCTAAATGATCCTTAGGTGCCTGCCTAATCCACCCCCCAGGTGTACTTAAGGTCTGGTGGAAATATGAAACTAGAGCTTGTAAAAATTCTTCTCTGTCTTTTAACTTTTCTATATATTCAAATCTTTCAGGGATGGTAGTTTTTAATAATTCTTCTATATCTTTCTCATATCCTACCTCGGAGGTAGGAGTACGATGAGACGTGGGGTTTGAGATATGAATTATCTGACAGCGGGATAAAATAGTGGGTAAAAAATTAGCCTCTGAATTTGCCCCTAAAATAAATAAACCATTTTCTGGTAGCTCCTCTATAGTTTTTAAAAGCGCATTTTGGGCTTCTGGAGTCATATTATCTGTAGATTCTATAACCACTACTTTTCCTTTTGCTTGGTTTGGTTTATATGCAAAATGATCTTTAATCTTTTTGGCCTGTTCTATCCCTAACTTGGAATTTGTCTCAAAATAAAGTAAATCCGGATGGGGATTTTTCATACCAATCTCCAGTAGAATTTTTTCTATCTCCTCTACTCTTTTGGGAAGTGATGAAATTAAAAGTCTTGCAATCACAGGCCAATTCTAACATAATTAAATTATGCCCCAAACTGCCCAAAACCAGATTGAAGATATTTTGGCTAAACAAGGCCTGTTAACTCCAGACCAGCTTTCCAGTATCAAGCTTCAAAGTATTAATTCCGGAGAATCCGGGGAAAAAATTATCTTAGAACATAATTTAGTGCCTGCGGAGCAAGTAGCTGCTGCCCGTGCCCAGCTTTTAAATGTTCCGTTTATCAAACTGGAAGGTAAGGCAATCTCAGCTGAGGTGTTAAGTGCCATACCTGAACCTGTTGCCCGCAGATATCATTTAGTGCCTTTTGATAAAATCGATAATCAGCTGTTGGTAGCTATGGCAGATCCTTTGGATATTCAGGTTATCCAATTTGTGGAAAAGAAAAGCGGTATGAGGATTAAACCTTACTTGGGGACAGTCGAAGATATCCTAAAAATTATTGCGCAGCAATACCCTCAAAGTTTAACTACAGAAGTAACTTCTGCCTTAAAAGAAGTAGCTTCAGTCAAGCCTCAAGACCAGGTTCAAACTGATACCCCAGAGCTTATCAGAGAGGCTCCGGTATCTAATATAATTAATCAGCTACTGGAATATGCTGTCAAAGTAAGGGCTTCTGATATTCATATTGAACCG
>CAZFZP010000014.1:0-17096 GCA_964523515.1 uncultured Gammaproteobacteria bacterium | reverse complement strand
GCAGTTGGTCTCTGTTAATAAATTCGGGTATCACAGCTTGCGTATTTTATCAGAAAAGCTTTCAGTCTTCAGCTATCAGCTTTCAGATCTCCTTTTTTATCCGTAGGAGAGCTTTGCTCATCTGATGACTGAGGACTGATGACTGATGACTTACGTAAAAATCTTCTTCGATATATAAACCCTCCTAAAACCAAAAAATAGATTCCAACTATTGAAAAAATCATTAATAAAAGTACAATAGGGAATAGATTAAAAATTACAAAAGGCCTAATTTTAACCTGTTTGGTAAAACTATCTTTCCCAAGATTTACTAAAATAGTATCATCATAGGAATCTAAAAATGATTTTGTCCTAGTATCAAATTCAAAAGAAGCATTACCAAAGGCTGGAATAGACCCTAAATCAGGATAGTTGGCTTTTAAAAAATTTAATCCAGCAGATGATATAGCAAAAGGAATTGATTGTTGCAGTGCATTACCGTTATTGGCAACCTTAACGCTGATTTTACTGGGAAAACCTGCAATAATAGGTTCTGGTGCGTCAATAGTAACATCCAGTTGGGATTTACCCAGAAAGTCATTTTCTGAAAGGTTAACTTTGACATCCCGGCTATCTTCTTCCTGGTATTTGTATGAGCCAGCTGGAACTGGTTGTTCTGAAGAATGGCCCTTGATAGCAAATACAAAATGGTTTAAGTCAAATTTATTAAAATAATCAACTCCTCCAGTTGTATTACCCCAGGTTGGGTCAATCATTACCCAGCCCTTGGAATCATCCCAATATTCTGGCCAGGCATGTAAAATATCCCGGTTTAAAGACAGCGGCCGCAGGGTTGAATTAGCAGTATAGGCAAAACCATCTAACTCTCTGGCCGGAATCCCGCTAGCCCGTGCCAGAGCAATAAAAAGGTCTGTAAATTCCATGCAAACTGCTGAAGATGGATTATTTAAAGCAGTTACTGCTCCTAACCTTTCAATATTATTCCCATTGAGCCTATCTCCGTCATATTTTAAAAATCCTACTAAAAATAAGTAAATTAATCTGGCTTTTTCTTGGTTAGTAGTAGTTTTGGAATCTTTTAAAATTTCATCAATTTTAGTCTTAATAACCGGATGGTCCTTTTCCCAGTATTTTGAAGTTTGGGTATACTTATTTTTTAAATCTTCACTTAAGGTCGGATCCTTAACTTTGGAACTGCTATAAAGTTTGGCAGAGCCTATAACACTAATCTTAACTCTTTTACTCCTCTCTAATCTGTACCAAGCCAAATAATTACCGTCTTGATCTACAGTAACATTAATTGGTTTTGGTTCGATCCGGTTGTAAATTACATCCTGGTAAGCTGTATCCGGAGGTAAGGCAATATTTGTTAAAATTGGTACTAAGTTAGAATTTTCTAGATTATAAGCCAGGTCAAAATTATAAAGTTGAAATGTACCAAAAGTAGCAGAGACTCCGGTAGAAGTTAATTGATCTTTATCAAAGGTTAAAAATATTTTATTAAAGTTACTGGTTTGGCTTTTAGGTGTCGGGCTAATTAAAGAAGTTTGGCCAAAGCTGGCAGGGACAGATAGAGTTAATTTATAACTTTCTAAATTAGTTGTAATATTAACTTTGGGTACACTGACTTCCCAAATCTTACCCTGTCTTTGGGCAAAATCATTGGATTTAAATTGCAAAGTCCAAGGTAAAGTTTTACCAATTCCAGCTATTTGCTGGTTAAATTTGACAGTGATTATAGTAGCTGTATCTTTTTGTTCCGCACTAACTCCCATGGGGCCAGCTGGATCGGAAGCCTTAATATTACTAATTTGAGTAGCTCCAATAGTTAATTTAAATTCAGTGGCGTAATATTGAGAAGTTAGATTTTCCAGTGTTACTTTTTCAGTAACAGTGGTAATTCCATCCGAAGCCACATCATAAACTACATCATAAGAGGTAGCAAACTCCTCTTCAGCAAAAACAATCCTTGTCATTCCCACTAAGGCAGGAATCCATAAAATAGCAGTAAGTAGGATAAATATTACTCTCCGAACAAGTAAAGCGAATCGAGAACTTAACATAAATACTTTATATAATTGTAGCAGAAATTAGACACAAACGCGTATTTCATAAATTTATCTAGCTTGCAACCTGGAAGGTTGCATCGTAATATAATTGTGTATGCCTGGTAGAATAACTCCTTTAGTTAATAATGAGTTTTATCATGTTTATAATAGAGGTGTTGAAAAGCGGGATATTTTTACAAGCCAATGGGATTATAGACGTTTCATTAAAAGTTTCTACTATTACCAATTTCAAGGTCCTAAACCAAGTTTTTCTAAATTCTCTGAGTCAAAATCAAATATATTTAAGCCTTTATCAGAAAATAAAATCGTGGAAATTATTTGTTATTGTTTAATGCCAAACCATTTCCATTTTCTTGTACGTCAACTTAAAGAAAACGGTATACCTACTTTTATTAGTCAATTATCAAATAGTTACACTAAATATTTTAATATTAAGTACGTCAGAGTAGGAGCCTTATTTCAAGGTGCTTTTAAGGTAGTTATGATAGAAACGGATGAACAGTTAATTCACCTCTCAAGATATATTCATCTAAATCCAGTTGTATCTGGATTAGTCACCAGTCTAGATCAAGTGCGATGGTCTTCTTATCATGAATATATGAATCAATCTACAATATGTTCAATCTCAGAAATATTAAACTTTTTTCCTTCAACAAAGAGTTATAAAGAATTTTTAGAAAATCAAATTGACTATGGAACTAATCTAGAGATAATAAAACACCAAACTCTAGAAAACAATTAGCCTGCAACCTGGAAGGTTGAACTCAGTTGATTAAATAGATTGACTAAATAGATATTAAGATTTAGAGTTTGAATATGCCAAAACAGGTAAGAGCGCAAAGGCTTTGGATAGTACCAAAGGAAGAATCAGATAGTATTCCAAAAGTTCAGACAAAAGAAAGAGTTATGGCATATACACTAACTAATAATACTGGTTTAGATTTCATATCTTAAATTATAAGTGAGGTCTAAAATTCTATTTTCTATTATCACTTCTTGGGTAGCAGCAGCTTCAGCAGCTTCAAAATTAGCTTCTCTTAATAAAATTATACTAAAACCAGTTAAAACTGTGCTGGAGATAATTGCTAAAGAGTCATGGTGATTTGTAACAAATAAGCCTACTCCTGCAGCTAAAGTTATTCCACCACTTAATAAAAAGAATTGCGTATGTTCTCTTAAGGCATGAACTTTTTTTACCATTGGCCGATAATTTTCATTAAAAGGGTAGCTTACAAATTCCTCAAGTGATGTAATCTGTTGACGTAACTCATGTTCTATCATATAAACTATACTTTTACTTGATCAAACAATTTTTTTAGAGCTTCCTGCTTTGCTAAAGGGAAGAGGACATGTTTATGTAATTCTTCGTCAAATCTACTGGTACGTAGGGAGTCTAAATATTGCTGAGCAAGATTAGATATAATTCGGTCTTTAGATTTGGATGGGAGATAGTTTGGTAAATCGCTCTCTGGAGCTAACTCTAATATGGTAATTGTTCTCAGAGTTCTTATCAGATTATATTCATTAGCTTCAATAGAAGGTGAATATATATTCCTGTAGGAGCTAATTAAATCCTTATCGTATTACACTTCAAATCTAGTCACTAAACCACACTCAGTTGCTCTAGTTTCTTCACCAGTTATTGATAAATGTTCTAACATACTATAAGTTTACTACTTTCACAGGATTTTTGCAAGATACTGGCCTGTGTAGGAACCTTTAACCTTGGTTAACTGCTCTGGGGTACCTTCAGCTATAATTTTACCTCCACCATCTCCACCCTCAGGCCCTAAATCTATTACCCAATCAGTATTTTTTATTACATCTAAATTATGTTCAATAATCACTACTGTATTTCCATAGTTTACTAATTTTCTTAAAATTGTCAGCAGCCTTTCTATATCTGCAAAATGTAACCCGGTGGTTGGCTCATCTAAAATATAAATAGTGTGGCCTGTAGGCCTTTTAGAAAGCTCTGAAGACAATTTAATCCTCTGTGCTTCCCCTCCAGATAAGGTTGGTGCTGGTTGTCCCAATCTGATATAACCTAATCCTACATCGTTTAAAACCTGCAGCTTATTTTTTAAATTAGGAATATTTTCAAAAAACTTTAAAGCCTCTTCCACTGTTAAATCCAAAACCTGGGCAATATTTTTATCTTTAAACTCTACTTCCAAAGCCTCACGGTTATATCTTTTTCCATTACAAGCTTCACAGGTAACATAAACATCTGGTAAAAATTGCATCTCAATTTTAATCTGCCCTTCACCCTCACAAACCTCACATCTGCCCCCTTTAACATTAAAAGAAAACCTGCCCGGTCCATAACCTCTTACTTTGGCTTCAGGTGAGCTAGCAAATAAGTCCCTGATAAAAGTAAAAGCTCCGGTATAAGTAGCTGGGTTAGACCTGGGAGTCCTGCCAATTGGGGATTGATCCACCAAAACTACCTTATCTACGTTTTCAACCCCTTCTATTACTTCATGTTTACCTGGTCTTTCTTTAGTATGGAAAAACTTGGCTACAAGAGCTTTATATAAAATGTCATGAATTAAAGTAGATTTACCAGAACCAGATACTCCTGTTACAGCTATAAATTTTCCTAAAGGAAATTCTATACTTATATCTTTTAGATTGTGCTCTGAAGCTTTAATTATTTTCAATTTACCTATATCTACAGGTTTTCTTTTCAAATCATCAGCTACTTTAACTTTTTTCTTGCCTGATAAATATTTGCCTGTCAAGGATTTTTCATTTTTTTTGATTTGGCCTGGTGAGCCTTGAGCTACAATATAACCTCCGTGTTCTCCAGCACCTGGCCCAAAATCCACCATAAAATCTGCATTTTCCATGGTTTCCTGATCGTGTTCTACTACTACAACTGTGTTTCCTAAATCCCTAAGCCTTTTTAAGGTTTCTATTAATTTAGTATTGTCACGTTGGTGCAAACCAATTGAAGGTTCATCTAACACATATAAAACTCCAGATAAACCAGACCCAATTTGAGAGGCTAGCCTAATTCTTTGGGCCTCTCCACCTGCCAAGGTATTAGAAGCCCTATTTAAGGTTAAATAATCCAATCCCACATCCATTAAAAATTGTAACCTGGATTTAATTTCTTTAAGAATAGAAGCTGCAATAGTTAACTCTCTTTGAGTCAAAATAGGAAATTTTAATATCTGAAACCAAGAAAGGGCATCCCTAATAGAAAATGAAGTTACCTGAGAGATATTTAAATTATCTATAGTAATTGATAAAGCTTCTTTTTTTAGTCTGGCTCCATTACAAACAGGACAGATCTCTGTCAACATGTATCTTTCAATTTCTTTTTTTACATAATCAGATTCAGTTTCTTTATATCTTCTCTCTAAATTGATAACCAAACCTTCAAATTCAGAATAAAAATGAGTTAGACGCCCCTGTCTATTTTTACCTTCAACTCTAAATTGCTCATCACCGGTTCCATATAAAAGGGCTTTTTGGGATTTTTCAGATAATTGGCCCAGCCTGGTATTTAAATCAAAATGATATTGTTCACCAACTGATTCAATTAAACGGGAAAACCAAGTTTCTGTCTCACCTAATTTACTCATCGGTAAAATTCCACCTTCAGCAATAGATAAAATAGGGTTTAGAATTAAGTTAGCGTCAATTTTTAAAAGCAATCCTAATCCCGTACAGTTGGGACAGGCTCCATGAGGAGAGTTAAAAGAAAACGTTCTGGGTTCAATCTCGGGTAAGGCTAAATTATCAATTGGACAGGCAAATCTTTCGGAGTATAGATGGTCTTCCATTATCTTAGGATTTACTGGAAATTCTAAAGATGTATCCTTTACATCAGCTACTATTACAAATCCTTCTCCCATTTTAATTGCTGTCTCAATACTTTGATGTAATCTTGAGTATAAAACTGTATCTTGAGTACTTTTTATATCCAATCCTGATTTAATCGGGGCTAATACTAATCTATCCACAACTACATCAATCGTGTGCTTGTTAGTTTTAATTAAAACAAAATCGTCAGCCAAATCTCTTATTTGACCATCGACCCTAACTTTAGAAAATCCTTTTTTCCTTAAATCCTCGAATAGTGAACTGTATTCTCCCTTTCTGTCTTTAACAACAGGTGCCAATATCATTATTCTGCGTCCATATCTTGTCATTCTGGCTTGTCCAGAATCATTTTTGATAACCTTTTCTAAAATCTGGTCTATACTCATACGATTTATCTCTTGACCACAAATTGGACAATGGGGATGGCCAGTTCTGGCAAAAAGCAGTCTTAAATAATCATAAATTTCAGTGGTTGTTCCAACAGTAGATCTGGGGTTATGGGAAGCAGATTTTTGGTCAATAGAAATAGCTGGTGAAAGCCCTTCAATATAATCTACATCAGGCTTATCCATGATCCCTAAAAATTGTCTTGCATAAGAAGAGAGTGATTCTACATATCTTCTTTGTCCTTCTGCATATAGGGTATCAAAAGCTAAAGAGGATTTACCTGAACCTGAAAGTCCGGTTAAAACAATTAATTTATTTTTAGGCAATTCCAGATCAATATTTTTTAAATTATGCTCACGAGCCCCTTTTATAATTATCTTATCATTCATAACAAATATTCCCCAAAATAGAGGATAATTGTAAACCATTTGACAAGTTTTTTAAAGTGTTAAGTTGGTGGTATAATCTAAGCATGAAAGAGAGATTAGTTTTTTTAACGAATAAGGAGACTTGCTGTATCTGCTTTTACAATTTCTTCTTGGAAAATTACTATGTGAAGAATCTCCAACCCAACCTTAAATATTTAATTCCTTAATCTGATCCCGAATTCGGGCTGCAGTTTCAAAATCCAGTAATTCTGCTGCTTGTTTCATCTGCACCTCTAAATTCCCTATCATTTTTTGCCTTTCTTTCACCGGAATATCTTCGATAGTTAAATCCCTTTTACCCAAAGTTTCTTCCAGCTCCTCTACTTTTTCAATTAATCTTTCTCTCAGCGCTTTTTCAATACTTTTTGGAGTTATATTATGCTTTTTATTATATTTAAGCTGATACTCGCGCCTTCTATCCACTTCCTCAATTGCAGCCTTCATGGACTTAGTGACAACATCCGCATACATAATTACCTGACCACCGATATTTCTGGCAGCCCTGCCCATGGTTTGTACCAGCGAGGTTCTGGAGCGCAAAAATCCCTCTTTATCAGCATCCAAAATAACCACCAAAGTTACCTCAGGCAAATCCAAGCCTTCCCGGAGCAGATTTATTCCCACAATCACATCATATTCTCCAAGCCTTAAAGACTGCAGGATATCCCCTCTTTCCAGAGTTTTAATCTCAGAATGCAGGTAATTTACTTTAATATTTTTTTCTTTAAGATAATCTGATAAATCTTCTGCCATTCTTTTGGTTAGAGTAGTAATTAAAACCCGCTCATGCTTTGTAACCCTGGCTTCTACCTCTTTGATTAAATCCTCAATCTGGCCTTTGGTAGGTCGGACAGAGACAGTTGGATCAACTATGCCTGTTGGCCTGATTAACTGTTCTGCCACATTTTCAGAACCTGACAGCGATAATTCATATTCATCAGGAGTTGCTGAAACATAAATTGCCTGGTTAATTTTTCTCTGGAATTCCTCATACTTTAGCGGCCTATTATCCAAAGCAGATGGCAACCTAAATCCAAATTCCACCAAAGTTTCTTTTCTGGAGCGGTCACCATTGTACATACCTCGAAGCTGAGGAAGAGTAATATGAGATTCATCAATAATCAACAAAAAATCCCGAGAAAAATACTCCATTAAAGTATAAGGAGGAGTTCCGGGCTCTCTCCCTTCAAAATATCTGGAATAGTTTTCTATGCCATTGCAAAAACCAAACTGTTTAATCATTTCTAAATCATAATTTGTCCTTTGCTCCAGTCTTTGCACTTCAACTAATTTATTTTGTTTTTTTAACTTCTTTAAACGAATTTCTAAATCTCGCTCAATTTCAGCAATTGCCGGCAAAATTCTGGCTTCAGGAGTTATATAATGCTTGGCTGGGAATATTGTGATAGTTTTTGGCGTAGGAGCAGTAGCTCCTGTTAGTGGATCTAAGTGCGAAATTTTTTCTATTTTATCCCCTAAAAAATTTACTCTAACTGCATCTTCTGAATATCCTGGATAAATATCCAAAGTATCCCCCTTAACCCGGTAGGTTGATCTTTTAAAATCCATATCATTTCGGACGTAAAACATTTTTGTCAGCATTTTTTTAATCTGCTCAAAGCCAAGTTTTACTCCCATCTTTAGCTCTAAAATTGCTCCACCATATTCTACGGGTGAACCTAAATTATAAATTGCTGAAACAGAAGCCACCACCACCACATCTTTTCTAGTTAATAAAGAAGTAGTTGTGGAAAGCCTTAATTTTTCTATCTCTTCATTAATAGAAGCATCTTTTTCAATGTAGGTATCTGATTGGGGAATATAAGCTTCAGGCTGATAATAATCATAATAGGATACAAAATATTCAACAGCGTTGTTTGGAAAAACAGATCTGAATTCCTGAGCCAACTGCCCTGCTAAAGTTTTATTGTGAGAAATAATTAAAGTTGGCTTTTGCACTTTTTCTATCACATTAGCCATAGTAAAAGTTTTACCACTTCCCGTTACACCCAAAAGTACTTGGTGTTGCACTTCAGAATTTAACCCTTTCACTAATTTTTCTATAGCCTGAGGTTGATCTCCTGTTGGTTTAAAATTAGAAACAATCTTAAATTTAGCCATCCGTATATTTTACCACTTTGACCCACTTTGTCATAGTTGACAAGTTCGGGTATTATTTGTTAATGTTTAGTTAATAATTAGATTTTATGCCAATAACACTCTACCGTAGACAAAAACAGATTTTAGATTTTCTTAAACAATATATTGATAAATATGGTTATTCTCCTACTTTAGGTGAAATTGCAGAAAGTATTGGAGTTTCATCTTTGGCTACAGTTCATGAACATCTACAGGTTTTAGTCCAAAAAGGGGTAATTAAAAAATTTGAAGGGGCTGTCAGAGGAATTGAAATTGTAGACCAAAAGCTTTCTTCTGCCTTAAAAGGAATTGAATTACCTATTTTAGGTTTTATAGCTGCCGGGCAACCAATTATGACTTATACAGACCCAGAGGCCACTGTAAATGTCCCTCCGACCATGATTTCAGGTAAAAAGAGATCTTATGTGCTGCAAGTGAAAGGTGATTCAATGATTGAGGATGGAATACTTGATGGAGACTATGTGATTATAGAAGAACAAAGTATTGCTTCTGATGGAGAAATAGTAGTAGCTCTCCTTGAAAATGGCTTAGCCACTTTAAAAAGATTTTTTAAAGAACCAAATAGAATTAGATTGGAACCAGCCAATGCATCCATGGAACCAATCTATGCTACAGATGTAAAGATTCAAGGTAAATGTGTGGGAGTTATCCGTAGATTTTAACCTTTACTTTCCGCTAAAAATCTCTGTATAATAACTTGAATATGCTTAATTTTGATCTGCAAAGTTTAATTATTACTGCTGGTTACTTAGGGGTATTTGGGATAGTTTTTTTGGAATCAGGGCTCTTAATTGGTTTCTTCTTTCCAGGTGACAGTTTACTTTTTACAGCCGGTTTTTTGGCTTCACAAGGATATCTAGATATCAAAATTTTAATTGCCGGTTGCTTTGTGGCAGCCGTAGCAGGAGACAGTATTGGTTATTATATTGGAGCAAAATTAGGTCCCATGGTTTTTAAAAAAGAAGACTCTATATTTTTTCATAAAAAACATTTAGAAAAGGCTCAAGCTTTTTATGATAAACATGGGGGGAAAACCATTATTCTGGCTAGATTTATGCCTATAATCAGGGCTTTTGCCCCAGTAGTGGCTGGAGCAGGCAAAATGGATTATAAAAGATTTGTCTTCTTTAATCTGATTGGTGGCATACTGTGGGCTGTTGGGATAACTTTAGCTGGATTTTACTTGGGAAGCCTTATTCCTAATGTTGACAAATATCTTTTGCCAATCGTGGGGTTGATCATTATAGCCTCTATTTTACCAGGGCTTCATCATATGTTAATGGACGCAGAAATTAGAGCTAGTATAGTAAAAAGGCTCAAAAGAAGTTAAAATACGGACTATGTTATACATAGTCGCAACTCCTATAGGAAATCTAAAAGATATTACCCTCCGAGCCTTGGAAACTCTGCAGCAAGTTGATGGAATAATCTGTGAAGACAGTAGGAGAACCTCTATTCTTTTAAACTACTATGGCATCAAAAAGCCTTTTATAATTTTAAACAATTACAATGAAAATAGATTGTATCCACAGATTTTAGAAAGATTAAAAGCTGGAGAAAATCTAGCCCTTGTTTCAGATGCAGGCACACCTTTAATCTCTGATCCTGGATATAAACTAGTCAGAGAATGTCTGGCCCAGAATATTCCAGTTGACTCACTCCCTGGTCCATCATCAATTTTACCAGCCATAACCCTTTCCGGCCTTCCTCCAGATAAATTTACCTTCTTAGGTTACCCTCCAGAAAAGCCTGGCCACAGAATTAAATTCTTCCAGTACATTCTCGACCGAGAACGTAATGGCTTACATACAACTAATATTATTTTTATTGCTCCTCATAAATTAATTAAAACCTTAGAGGATATAAAGGAAGTCTTGGGAGATATAGAAATTACACTCGCTTCCGAGCTTACTAAAATCCATCAAAAAGTAAAAAGTAAAAAAATTAGTGGATGGTTAGAAACTCTAAAATCCCCTAAAGGTGAGTATGTTCTCCTCTTCTCAAAATGACCCTTTTTTCAGTATGGTTTAATAAACTTTTTATAGAATAGGCTTCATATTCTTCTGCTACAATTCCATAAACCCCTTTTTCTACTAAAAATTCCAAAACTTGTGGGTTTAAAACAATTGAGCCAGTAGCTATATAAGGAACCTTGGATTTATGTAATAATTTTAAACCATCCTCTAAAAATTTTAATAACCCGGATATTTCATTTTTAAGATAAGTTAGATTATCTGCAGATGTGTCATACCCACTTAAAAATGCGGCCAGCTCATCAAGGTTTAAAACTACCCCATCTACTCCTGCTATCAAATAATCCTCTAAATTAATAATATTTTCCGGCACTGCTACTTCCAGCCAAAATTCAAAAGAATGCTTACGGATTAGCTTTTTGATTGCCAATTCCCTTTTCACCTGTAAAAATTCCTGGGGAGTCCGGACAAATGGGATAACTAAATGAACATTTAATAAACTCCTTTTGTGCCTTACAAAAGTTACTATTTGGCAAAGGGCATCAAAAAGATTTGATTGATGCAACAGCCTAAAACTACCTCTAACTCCAGCCTGAGATTCTATAACGTCAGCTAATTTAAAAAGAATCGGTTTATCAGGTAACTGTTTAGCCGATTCTAATAGTCTCCAAGTTAGATCTTCAATAGAAGGCTTTAGCTCATTTAGATTTAGGGTTTTCTCAGATGCAATAAAACCACCTTCTACCTTATCCGGATTGGCTACACTGTTTTTAGATATATTAATAAATACCTTCACCACACTTTTAGGGTCAGGCCTTTTTTGCACTGTCAAATAATCATCAGCTGGTAAAATTTTTGGTGTCTCACCTGCTACTGGGGTAAATAGTGATACTCCAGTTACTTTCAGCCCATTATCTATGACGAAACTATAAACATGAGGCAGGAATAATTTTTTATTTGCCTCTATTACCAACTCATCAAGTTTTTTTAAATCCTTAGGAGAAATATTACCTAACCTGGTCTTAATAATTACATCTTCAGAAATTGGATCAAAAAAAGCCTCACCAAAAGCCTCAACATCTGTCACAAATGCCACCACTTGTGGTTCTAAACTTTCTGTTATTCCCTTGCTAAAACCATCTTTCCAAAGCCTAGCCTTTATTTCCTCAAACCAAATCTCGAGTAGTTGGATCCATAAATTTTTAATACCCTTTACCTTAACACCTGAAACAAAAAAATTATCTTTTCTACCAATTTCACTTGTTAAAATTTCCGGAACCTCAAGATTTTCAATTTCTTTTTTAACTAAGTTTAAGGTTTGCTGAAAAACTTCCTTGTCGCCCCAATCATAATGCTCAATGGTAGTTTTTAGCCTTAAGGCTGGCGGGGAAACTACAATCCCGGTGGCTACTGGAAAATCTAATCTGGCTAGTTTGGAAAGCAAAACATTTAAATTGCCAAAAATTGGAGCATCAGTTTCATGCAATAATTTAATGGGCAGTATTTCTATCATAACTTATTTTAACTGGATACTATCTCCAATTTTAATATTATTTATATCAACAAAACCGGCATTAACCTCTAAAACTTTATCAATTGGCTGATTAGGGGCATAAATTGGTAAAGTCTCATCTTTTTGGTCAGGGCTTGGTGGAGTAGCATTTTTTATAAAATCTACCACCTTATCATCCCGGATCCAAATCATATCCAAAGGGAATACTAAACCTTTCATCCAAAAAGTATACCTATCTGGTTTGTCAAAAATAAATAGCATTCCAGAATCAGAAGCCAAGGATTTTCTACCTCCCAAACCCTGCTTTCTTTTAGTTGTATTATCTGCTATCTCTACATCTATTAAAGTATTTCCCATTTGCAGTTTTGAGGATTGAGTTTGTTGAGGGAAAAATGGGATATCCGGTGATTTAGCGGTAGCAAACATCAAGGCTACAAAAATAACTACTACCAAAATAACTAACTGTAAAATAAACTTCTTCACAAATTTAGTGTATCACAACTCACATCTTCCCCAAAGACCAGCACCATTTTCCTTAGCCTGTCTTTGGGCCTCTAAAAATTGTTGGTCATATTTTACATCTGGAGGATAAGTAGAAACATTAGCTAGTCCTTCCCTTACCAGATAATCATTAACAAACAATACCTTATTTTCATCTAAAGGCAGAAAAACGTACCTTAAAAGCCGATTATATTTATCAGTTTCTGAAATATCTTTTTGTAAAATTACAGTTTTCCCTTCCACCAAACTTTTATTTTCATTTGAGGCTTCTTTGCCAAAACAACCTACCGGTCTCCTGGGGTCCACAGTTTCTGGAGTATCAACTCCAATATATCTGATTGTAAAAATCTCCTCATTCATATTAACCTGGATAGTGTCACCATCTACAACTTTGGTCACAAAAGCCACTTCTCCATCTATATTGTAATTAGCTGAACTTGTTGACTCTGGTGTATTTACAACTGATCCACTAGGTTTTAGGCCAGACCATATTATTAACAAACCAGATAGAATTAAGAATAAGGAGGTAAGAATTATGGTTTTTAAAGCTTTATTCATAATGCATAATACTTAATTCTAATTTGAAAAAACCTGGGTAAACATCAAACCATAAACTTCACCGTCTATCACCCCAATACCAATCCTACCAAAATCTTCAGATAAAATATTGGCCCGGTGGCCTTCTGAATTCATCAAACCCTTATGGGCTAATTCTAAAGAAGGGGCATAAGCTAAATTTTCACCTATTACTAAATATTCAATACCAGCCTTATCTGCCCTATCAGCTACATTTTCTCCTTCAGGGGAATAATGGGAAAAATATCCTCTTTTAAACATATCCTCACTGTGGGATCGGGCTATAGGGCGGAGTGTGGCATCAAACTCCAAAGCTTTAAGGCCCCGTGATGTTCTTTCTCTATTTACCAAATCAATCATAGCAAATTCCAATTTCTCCGAAACTTTAAACTCTTGTGTTTGAAAACCTAAATTAACACTCTCATTGGTTGCAGGTTTGATAGTTAAAAAGGTCAATGAGTCATTGGTAACCCCACCAAAAATATTTTTAATTGGTTGTTCTAATTGATAAGCATACTTTAAGATAAAACTGCCTAATTTAGAATCATTTATGCTGATTTTAACCTTAGGTTGAATAGGAAAAGTTGCAAGAAGTACTAAAAATAGAGCCACTAATATTAACCCTCTGAAAAATGCCGGAACAATTGATAAATAATTTAAGGCTGAAAATTTCAATTTAGGAATTTTATTTAAAACCAATTTGGCAATGAAGTAGAAAGTTATTTCTGTAAAAAACCAAACAACCATAAAACCTATTACTAAAGATAAACTTCTGGGGATATCAAACTGGGTTTCAAAAAATTTAGCTGGTAAATTATAAAACTTTAAAGATAAAAAGAAGGCCAGTAAAAAACTTAAAAAATCTAGGGTTTCAATAACAAGTGATCTACCAAGAGCCTCTAAAACAAAGACAAATAAAGTAATAATAATAATCAGATCTATCCAATTTAATCCCAGATCCATGTATATATAATAGCAAATTATGCACAAATTTAGTAAAATATGTACGAGGGCCGGTAGCTCAGCGGTAGAGCAGGAGACTTTTAATCTCTTGGTCGTGGGTTCGATCCCCACCCGGCTCACCCAACGATATTTGTGTTTTTAGAAACTTTTAGCCTCAATAAATTGTGGATAACTCCTCAAATTTAAGCCCGTAACCTTGAACCCCAACAGGATTCGAACTCATGATTAGACTGCTATATCAACATTATTCATTTTCAATATCAAGTTCATCACTATCCTTTTCCCAATAATCTCCATAAAAGTGTTGCATTATTCCACAACATAATTGGTAAATAAACTCCTGTATTTTCTTCAATTCTTCATCTGATAAATTAGGATAATGTTTTCTAATTACATCAAGCGGTAACATTCATCACCACCACCTCCCTTGATTGAAGTTTAAAATATTCTAGGTTAGTGGTGAATTAAGGACTAGGAGAATAGATTTAACTCAGATAATTTTATAATTGAGGTTACCTTTTCCCCTATTAAATTATGTCAGTTCTTTTTGTAGACCAGTGCGACCAAGATTAAGCCAAAATTCTGTTTCTTCTGTATCATTTCCATTGATATATTTTTCTTGATGAGCGCCCATAAATTCCATTGCAACACCCGCTAGGGCATAATCATAAAGATACTGCTGTTCTTCTGCAGTAAGAGGATTTAATTTGTTATATTTTTCACTTACCATCTTACTTTTATCACGAAGCGACATAGGACTATCAGGATCGTGTAGTAAATTAGCGACGATAACGGCTAACTCTTGGATTCGAGGATACCAATTAGCAACAGAAAAATCTAAGATGTAGATTCTCCCATCATCTCCATTTAGAACATTAGCTTTTGTAAAATCTCCGTGTACAAAACAATGAGGTAGATTATTAACTGGAATAGCGGAATATCTGGCCATAGCTTGTTGAACAAGCACGATATCTTCTGGTTTAATGTATTCCCTTACTTTATCAAACATTACTTGGATATTCGGAATTGCCCAAGAATCAAAAAGATAAGGCGGTTGGTGGTCAATTCTATTTACTTTAGCTGCTTGTTCAAGCACTTTCTGTAATTCTTCTGCGTCTGGTGCACGATTAAGCTCAAGAAATGATTTACCTTCAACAAATTCCATTAGCACCATTGATAATGAGTTTGCTTGGGAATCTGTATAAACTACTCCACCGGCGGTTGTTCTTATCAAGGGTGGATGATTTACTCCTGCTTCTACTGCTTTTTCCATGATGGTACTATAACGAGTAATGTCTTGCGGACTTCTTCCCTTAGAGAAGATTTTTGCTACATATTTATCTTTTTGAGTAGTAATAACAACATTACAATCTTCGTAACCAACATCTATTACAGAAAAATCTGTAAGTTCTCCAACCCGATATGCAGTACAAAGACGACCAACTACAGGGTCAAGATTACCCTCGTAATTTAATCTATCAATAGGTGTTCGTTTATCCATTTCCATTTGATCCTAATCGATTATATAACAATTCTTAACAGAAAAGTTATGCTATACTTGGTTTTACCGAATGATCCTCGTGGTGAAAGTACCTTACTGTTAGGGAGCGAATGTTGACATCAGATTTGATGATTCATCTAAGCCACAAGGATCGAATCAATTATTGTCTTATTTATAAAACATAACTTTTAGAATCTTTCATTAATTTTGTAACAAATTCTTCGCATTTTTCTGCTGACACAATAAATGATGGACGTTTAACCGGACCCAACCCTCCTTGTGCCCTTGTTCTTAAACTATATGGTAATGGAAATTCATAATGAACCCAATCTTTAGGATTTAATTTGACTTCCTTAATGTCTATCTCGCCTCTACTTAAATCTATTTTTTCTGGATCATAGTCTAGAAGTAGAAGATCTGCAGTTGTGATAACCACTGGAATAAATAAAATATCATATTGCCTAAAGTTTACTCCTAAGATTTCATAAATCCTGTTTTTTCTTTCATCCACAAAGCTCGAGATTGCCTCATTTGCCTGTCTTAATGCAAGATATGGTCTTTCCCCTTGATTTCTACTCAACTTTCCTGAACTCTCATTAAATTCGAACGTCTGTATACCTTGATCAAAAAATTTCATTCCACCATATCCTTGAGAAGGAAAAAATATATTTTTATTAAAGTTAAAATTGTTCACTCCTGCTTCATAATAATCAAAAGGATAATTGCTTTCGTCAGGCTTAATCCATCTTTCTATTACCCACTTTTTTTGTGCAGGGTCTGCTTTTTTACATTCTATCGTTAGGCATATTATTCGACCAGCACTTTGTAAAAGCTTAACTAATAAAATATCAATGACACCCTCAAAAGATTCTGAGGTGTAGCCAGAATAAGGTTCTTCTCGCAAAACTTTATATTCTGAATTCTTAATTAATAAGTTATAAACTACAGATTCGAGAAATAATCCAGTACCGTTTAGCTCTGTTGTTATATTATTTGAATGTGTAATTTGATTCATAATCTTATTTTTTCTTCCACGTTTGCAATTGCCCTTGACGTTAATTTCTAGAGTTTACAGACAAATCTATAAATTTGTTATTAATTTAATAATATCTTCTCTCCGGTATCGTCTTTCTCCAACCCCGCGCTTATTACCAATCCTAATAGCTTTTAATTTTCCACTATTATCCCATC
>CAZFZP010000013.1:384-17632 GCA_964523515.1 uncultured Gammaproteobacteria bacterium | reverse complement strand
ACTTTGGATCCCCCCGGGACAGTCTGGATCCAAATTTGGCCTCTATTAAATTGAATCTCTTTATTATTGCTATCGACAAATTTCGTTCTGGTAGTCCTGGTATTTTTTAACCATTTACCTTCAATCACTTTACCATCCTGAAAAATTAAAGCTTTCCCAGTACTAGTAGTGCCATATAGTAAATGGAGCAGGTGTTTGTGTTCGTCAACCGGGCCGGTCTCTTTGACAAATTGGACAACTACATTTTTAGCTGCCAATTGTTGCTTATTATTTAAATCGCTGTGGTCACCGCCGCCATTTTTTCTTTTATAAGTTTTGGTAGTTTCATCATAGTTCCACTCTACCTTATAATCCCCTTGATTACTCCAAAAATCAACGGCTATTTTGTTGGTTGATCCACCACCTTTCTCATCTTTAAATTTCCAAGGTGTGAAAGTTTCCTCCCAAGCCAACCCTGCTGAATCTGTAGCAGTCCAACCACGCTTGGCTCCAATCTCCCATAGTTTAGCAGTAGTGGAATACATGGTGTGTTCTGTGGCAACCGGATGACCTAATCTTTGATAATCCCTCCAAAATACCGGGAAGCCAATACTAAATTGATTTAAATCTTTAACTTTATACTTGATAATTTGACCTAATGCATCAGCTGGCCCAGGAGTATTAGCTCCACCAACATGAGCATAGAGGGCATCATATTCACCTAACCAATCTAGATAATAAGTCCGGGCAGAACGGACCGGGCCAACCTGGATATCTGACAGGTTACAATAAAATATTGCCATAAACCTGGTTATGCCACCTTCGGCTACTGCTTCATATACAACATCAGCAGAGGATAAACCTGATTGAGGCCTGGATTCTTCATGATTTTCAATCATCACAGCCAAAGGCCGTCTTTTCTCCCAAGCCAAACGGGCTTTTTTGGTACGCATCCCGCCATTTAATGGACATTCTTCTGTTTTAGGTTCATTTGCATCTTCTTCAACTATTGAAGAAGGTCCAGGCAAAGAAGAAACTAAATCTCCTCCTGGCACAATTATTTCACCACTAAAGACTGAGTATGAAATACTGGCAGATGTACCATAGAGCAAAATCGCCAAAATAATAGTAACTAAAATTTTTTGTAAATCTGTTAAATTTTGAAAAATATTTTTAAGATTGTTTATCATTTTAATGCTTCAATAATTACTTGTTTTTCTTCCTTAGAAAACTCATACTTTTCTGCCTTACTATTTTTGACTGATTTAGCAAATACTCTTGTACCGGCCCTGGTATGTAAACTTGTTACTACCACTCCATTTCCCTTATGATCCAGTAAAGCGACCGAGAAACTCTGATCCCCGCCTGTATCATCGTATGGGTTATACCGCAAAAGGCTTACCTTTTGAATATGATCTAATCCATCTTTCTGTAACTCTTCTAACCCTTTATTAATGTTACTTAGCTTTAAATTAAATCCGGTAAATTCTTGTAAAACTTCCTCAAATTTTTTCCTAATATCCCTACTTCCTTCTTTAGGGAAAAACTGCCTTAAAAAACCTCTTTCCCGTAAAACTATTACTGTCAAGCCTACATTCCAAAGAAAAACAGCCCCTAAGACTATTTGCCACACCCAATCCGAATACATAAGTTACTCTTTTAATATACCTAACTGAAGTTTTCTTGTCAATGACATGATAGTTTAATGCCCCAGTTTGGCAAAGATTATTAACTTAAGATCCTGATTTTTAAATAACAATTTGGCGTACGTACAACATTTTGTGGGGCCTCACTTGGAGGTGCATATATGTTGGCTCGTGCAGTTACCGAGAGAAGAAAAAGTAAAATACTTGAATCAATAATTACTCGGTTTATTAAGAATAGATAAACCAATCTAAAACATTTTGTAATAATCTTATAGTTTTAGGTTCAATTGGTGCTTGACAGGCACAAGATAATCATGTTAGGCTCAGATGTATCCGATTCTATGGCTATCCGTCAAAATAAAAAGACCTCAGATACAGAAAAACTGATTAATAATTTACGCATGCAGATGTATGGTAAAAATAGTGACCAGGTTACAAATTACAGATTACAGTCATCTGTTGAATTACCCAGAAAAAACTATTCTACTCATAATTCCCAAAGTACTGAGGTTTCCTACCTATATAAAGATCTGATTAAAATCACTATCTTATCTTTTATGGCTTTAGGAATACAATTTATAATTTACTATTTAATACAATTTAATTTTATAAACTTGAATTGAAAGGAGGTGAAGAAAATATGCAAATGTATTGTGTAAAATGCCGTCAAAAAAGAGATGCAAATAATCCTCAGAACGTTACTATGAAAAATGGTAAACAAGCTGCTAAGGGTACTTGCTCTGTATGCGGTACTGGAATGTTTAAAATTGGATCAACCGTCTAAAGACTGGCATCCACAACTTTATATATGACCCCTGAGGCAAAGATTGGCGACTTCGTCATTAAACTCAGGGATCATATATTTTAGCTTTCATCTCTTAATCTGTATTGCAAACTTTCAGCAATATGCTCTACTAATATATTTTCTGATTTTGCCAGATCGGCAATAGTCCGGGCGAGTTTTAATACCCGGTGATATCCTCTGGCAGATAAATTTAAAGAAGAGATTGCCTGTTTCAATAAATTCATCCCTTCTTGGGTTATTTGGCAATATTCTCTAATATCAGCATTATTCATCTGAGAATTAGTCAGGACCAATAAACCATTAGCCTTTGACTTAAACCTTTTCTTTTGAATTTCCCGTGCCTCTATGACCCTTTTGCGGATGTCTTTAGAACTTTCACTTGGAACTTGAGTTGATAATTTTTCCACCTCCACAGCCGGTACCTCTAAATAAATATCAATCCTGTCAAGTAGAGGTCCGGAGATTCTTCTTTGATATCTGGAGATTGCTCCCGGCATACAAGAACACTGCTTTTTATTATCACCTAAATATCCACAAGGACAGGGATTAAAAGCTGCCAGTAAGATAAATTGGGCTGGAAAAGTTAAAGTACCAGCAGCCCTGGAGATAGTTATTTTATGGTCTTCTAATGGTTGGCGCAAAGCTTCCAGGACACTCCTTTGAAATTCTGGTAACTCATCCAAAAATAAAACTCCCCGGTGAGCCAAGGATATTTCTCCAGGCTTAATAGAATTTCCTCCCCCAATTAAACCAACATAAGAAGCAGTATGGTGAGGAGTTCTAAAAGGGCGGGTGGTGATAAGAGATTGGCCATTTGCTAAATTCCCAAAAACAGAATAGATTTTGGTAACTTCAATGGATTCTGTCAAAGACAGAGGAGGCAAAATAGAAGGAAATGACCTGGCTAACAATGTTTTACCAGAGCCGGGAGGCCCTTTAAGTAAAATATTATGTCCCCCGGAGGCTGCTATCTCCAATGCCCGTTTAGCTTGTTCTTGACCCTTAACCTCCGAAAAATCATATTCAAAATCAGTATTATCATCTAAAGATATTTCTTCACCTATTACTGTCTGAGGTTGAATTTGACCAAGCAAGACCTTAATTACCTCTGCTAGATTCTCAAAAGCAAAAACTTCTAACCCCAAAGCTATAGCTGCCTCTTTACCATTCTCCTTTGGAACAATAATCTTACCAAAACCTGCTTCTTTGGCAAAAAGAGCAAGTGGCAGTACTCCTTGAGTCCGGCGTAAACCCCCATCTAAAGATAATTCTCCAACAATTAAAGCATCACTTAAATTAAATTCTGAATTTTGGGGTATTTGACCTGAGGCACTCAATATCCCCAAAGCAATTGGCAGGTCAAAATAGGGTCCTTCCTTGGGGAGGTCTGCTGGAGCTAAATTAACAATAATTTTCCGTGATGGAAAATCAGCCCCGGAATTTTTAATAGCAGATCTGACCCTCTCCTTTGATTCTTCAACTGCCCGATCTCCCAACCCAACTATGGTAAAAGATGGCAAGCCTTGAGAAGCTATATCAACCTCTACTGTAATAGACACACTCTCAAGCCCGATATTTACTCCTGATATTATTTTTGACAGCATCTAATCTTTACTTTTTTGATCTAAAACAAAAACTCCTAATTTAAAAGAAAGGCCTACACATTTTAAATTAAACTCTTCTACATAATTTATTTTTAACCCTTTACTGGAAAAAATACTTATCCATTCTTTTAAGCTATGATTTAAAAAAGGCGAATGGATTTCCCAATTCACCAAACAGTCTCCCAAGAAGGTAATAATCCTAGAAAAAAGATCTGAAAATATATCTTCTATAACAATAATCCGCCCAGAAGTTACCCTGATTGCTTCATCCAATACTTCTTGTGGGGTATTACTATGATGTAATACTGTTATTAGCAAACAATTATCAAAGCTTTTGTTTGGAAAGGGTAATTTCCGCCCATCATAAATCATTACTGGAAAGATATCACACATGGGATTAAAGGTTACATCTACTAAAGTAAATTGGACCTTCTTTTTTTTCTTGATGGTTCTGGCTATCGCGCCGGTTCCACAACCTATATCTAATACTTTCCCTATCTTTAAATGCGGTATAATTTTGGGGGTTATTTGATTGGCTCTATCTTGATACATACCATATAGTTTATTCCTGACAAATGGCAATCTATTAATTAAATAAAAAGGGAGCATAAATTTGATCTCAAAGCTATTATATAGTAAAATATAGCAGCTTAGGAAGAAGGGCGATTAGTCCGATGAGCGCAAACGATATCGGACAGGAAAGTCCAGACAGCATAAAGCAGGGTGGTCGGCGTAAGCCGAACAGCCGTAAGGTAGAGTATAGAGCAACAGTGACGAACCGAGATAATGCTCGGGTGAAACGAGGCAATCCTCCCCGCTGCAATCCAAGAACCGATCGAGCCGCTTGCTCAAAGATCGAAGTATGGAGCATTAGATAAATTATCGCAGGTAGATTTAAAAACCAGGATTAAGTCTACTCAACAGAATCTGGCTTATTCACTTCCTAAGCATAATCTGGCTTTTATTTTTAATTCTGCCGGGAAAGAATAATCTCTGCAACTATAATTTCTAATACTACTACAATAGGTACTGCCAGAAGTGCCCCACCTACGCCTAATAACCTGCCACCTACTGCTATAGCCAATATTACTACCAAAGGATTTAACCCCACTGCTCTTTTCATTACCTGAGGCACTATCAGATGGTTTTCTAATTGCTGGATAACAAAATACATGGCTGCTACCCCTAAACCCAAGATAGGGGAAATAGTAAAAGCTAAGGCTGTAGTTGGTATGGCAGCTATGATTGGACCAATTACCGGAACTACTTCCATGACTCCTGCCAAAAGGGCAAATGGCAATGCATAAGGAATATTAAGAAGATATAGTCCTAAATAAGTTATCACTCCAATAATTAAACTTAGAGCCAGTTGTCCAACAAACCAAGCTCCTAACATTTCTTCAATTTTCACTATTAATTTCTTTATCCTATCTTCTTTCCCCACAAATAAAGTAGCAACCCGGTGTTCCAAACCTTGTTTTTCCAGTAGCAAATAAAACGTCAAAACCAGTAAGAAGACAATTGTAATAATATTATTAAACACTGTTAAAGAGAAAGAAAAAATATTACTCGATAAACTTGAAAGTTGTTGAAAAATAGTTTGGTCAAAATTAATAATATTAAATCTCTCTGCCAAAAGCGGGGGCAAAGTAGAAATTAACTTCTGGCTCTGATCTCTTAAAGGATTAAATAAACTGGCTAAAATCGTACCTACTACGATAAATATCAAAGCATAAGTTATAATAATCCCTAAGGGTTTTGGTAATTTAAATTTGGCAAAAAAATTCACCAGTGGATCTAAGGCAGAGGCTAAAATAACCGCTACAAACAGCAGGATTAAAAGATCCAGTATTAAATAAGTTATCCATACTCCCAGGGCAAATAGAGCAATGAAAATAACTGTCCGGTGAGAAATATCAATCTTCTTAGGCATGTTTTATATCTATATCATACCACTCACGCACCAAATTTTCTATCCTAGAATATAAATTATTATCTGTAATATTGAACCAATTTATATCCTTTTCTTTTTTAAACCAAGTCTGTTGCCTTCTCACATACCCATGAATTTGATATTGTAAAATCTTGACAAAATTTTCTTTGGTAGTTATTTTACCTGCCAAATAATCTGCCAATACACTATATTCCAAACCCAACTCTGTCATTCTTTTTATAGTTAAACCCTTTTCATATAAACTTTCTGCCTCCGCAATCATCCCCGGCATTCTAGAGATAACCCGAGCATCAACACTTTTGTATAAAACTTCACGGGGAGCTGTTAATCCGATCTTCAATACGTCATTGCGAGGAGCAAAGCGACGAAGTAATCTAGTTTTGAGATTGCCACGCCCCTTCGGGGCTCGCAATGACGATATAGATATTTCTATCGCTCTAATCAAGCGCCGCGGATTTTGCCTGTCCGACTCATTCATACTTTCCCACTTATTAATATCAATTTGTCTTAATTTTTTTTGTAATTTATCCTTAGGTAAATTTTCTAGCTTTTGACGTAAACTTTTATCAACAGGAATATTTATATCTGGTAAATCTCCTAACAATGCTTTTAAATAAAGCCCTGTGCCTCCTACTATAATAGGGAGCTTACCTCTTATAGTAATATTTTTTATTACATTATTTGTGTCTTTTACATAATCTGAGACGTTATATTGCTTCTTAGGATCTATTACATCATACATCCAGATGTTAACTCCATAAACTACCCATCTTCCATCTAGTTTTTTTAATCTCGAATTTCGAAATTCGAATTTCGAATTTTCACTTGGCCTCTTTCCAGTTCCAATATCTAATCCTTGATAAACTTGCCTGGAATCACAAGCTACTAATTCTCCGTTAAATTTTTTCGCCAGATCAAGACCTAAATCAGTTTTACCAGTAGCAGTCGGACCCAAAATAACTAGTAACTTTTTCATAATTAAATGTGTATTATATTTTAAATGACCCGGTATTTACTTATTACAATACTTATTATCTCTTTTTTCTTAAGGGTCTTCCGACTCGATTATCCAAAAGCTTATATCTTTGATGAAGTTTATCACGGCTTCACTGCTAAAGAATATTTAAAAGGATCAAAAGACGCTTGGAATCCATGGGCAGTATCACCGAACGGGGTAGCATACGAGTGGTTACATCCACCAATCTCCAAAGAAATTATGACTCTATCAATGTTTTTACTTAAATCAACAGATCCTTGGGCTTTCAGATTACCAGGCGCTATCCTTGGAGTAGTAAGCATTTTCTTGGTCTTCAAAATAGGAATCTTACTTTTTAAAAAATAAGTTTGCTTGGTCAGCTATTATAATTGGTATGGCTTGCGCAACTAAATGGTCTGGAGTTTTTCTTTTGCCTATTTTTGTAATTTTACTACTGCGGCAAAAACAATATAGCAGGCTGGTTTACTTTATTATTATCCCACCTATTATTTATCTTATTTCTTATATACCATATTTTTTACAAGGTTATAATTTCAATAATTTTATTGAATTACATAAACAGATTTGGTGGTATCAAACTAATTTAGAAGCCACCCATGATTATGCCTCACCTTTTTGATCCTGGCCGCTAAATTTATATCCTGTTTGGTACTCTGTGGAATATCAAGGAAATAATATTTCCAATATTTTTGCCTCAGGAAATACAATATTTTTCTTATTGGGAATTGGCACGATGCTTTTAACAGCTTGGGAGGCAATCAAGTTAAGGTCCAAAAATTTAGCATTAATAGCACTGGGTTTTTTAGCTTTTTGGCTACCTTGGGCTATCTCTCCCAGAATTATGTTTTTATACCACTATAGCCCTTCAATACCATTTTTATCTTTGGCCTTAGGTTATCAATTTAACCAAATTACTCATAATCAAAAGCGGAGGATCTTAGTGTTTTTAATTTTAGGGCTGATTGTCTTAAATTTTTTACTTATCTATCCTTTTTTAACTGGCATTCCTCTGCTAAAAAATTTAGTCCAACTTTTCTTTTTAACCAATATAACTAAAAACCCTTTCTGAGGTTAAATTTGATATAATAATAGTATGGAATCACAAGGAAGAAAAATCCATGGTCAAGCTGCTCATGCCAGGGAAGCTGGTGAACATCTAAAATCTCTGCAACTAAATGATGAGGCTTTCATAATTTATCAAAAAGATGGTGATATATTAGGACTAAGTGAAATCTTTGCAGATCGGGCAATCACATTTAGACATCTTTATAATGAAACTGATAACAAATTATATTTAATAATTGCCAAACATGAGCTAGTGGCTGCTGTAGAAATTGCAGAACAAAGTGGCAATAGACAAGCGCTAGCACTTCCTTATTTACAACTTGGAAATGTGCAAAGAGAACTAGGACAACTGGAAGATGCTAAATCTTCTTATCAAAAAGCAGTCGAGAATCAAACTAATAATCCAGCTAATGAACATAACCGGCCAGGAGTTTTAGCTGATCTGAAGGGTCATTTGGCTGCTTGTGAATATAAACTAGGTGATAAATCAGCATTCGATCGGGCATTATCTGCTCTATCAGATTTAGAAAACTCTGACGAACCTAAATATAATAAAGATGTTCAGACAAGTGGGGCTCATATGAGAATAGCAGAAGCTTTAAGTGAAGATGATCCAGTAAAAGCCAAAGACCATCTGCAAAAAGCCAAAGAGATTATTGATAGCAATCCGGATTTGAAATTACGCAAAGCCCAGTGGGATAAACTATCTCAGACTTTTAACTAAATCACTTTCCTTTGCCAAAGATCCAAGGGGTAGAAGTTTGAATTTTCAAGGTTTTAATGATACCACCTTCTTTCATTTTTGATACCCTCATTACAGTATCAGTTCCTACTTTTGCCTGCTCAGCTATCTCTCTAATAGTTAAACCTTTTTCCAGTAAATTAATAATTTGCCAACGGTTTTTTAACATCCTAACCTCCGAGGGGGTAAGTAGTTTTCTTAAAACATCATTAGGAACATTAATATTTTTTTCTTCTTTTGGTTTACTCATATGTATGGATACATATTATATTAAGTAGGGGAGAGAAGTCAAACTAAAATACCAATAAGAAAAATTATTTTATGAGTCTTTTGAAGGTTTTACCGGCGGTAAAACCAGGTAGTTTTCTACTAGGGATCTGAATTACATCGCCTGTTTGAGGATTCCTACCGCGTCTGGCCGCCCTAGATCTGACTATAAAAGTGCCGAAACCAGTAATAACAGCCTTATCACCTCTGACTAGACAATCCCTAATCTGATTGAAGGTAGCATCTACTGCCTCAGTAGCAGCTCTTTTGGTTAAACTTGCTTTCTTGGCTACTTTTTCTATCAAATCTCTTTTTGTCATGACCTTAAATTACCAAATGTTTGAGTTTTTAGCAAGCCCCTAAATTAGGAAGGTATAGTGGTGGTATATTCAATAGCTCTGGTTTCTCTAATAGCTGTAATTCTGACGGATCCTGGCACCATTACTTCTTTAGAAATCCGCGAAGCTATATCATGAGTCAGTTTTGGCAAAGCTTCATCAGAGATTTTTTCTGGGGTAACTATTACTCTCACTTCACGCCCGGCTTGAACTGCAAAAGCTTTTTCTACCCCTTCAAAAGACATAGCAATCTTTTCTATATCGCCTAATCTTTTAATATAATCTTCCACATTTTCATGCCTGGCTCCGGGTCTTCCCCCAGATATTTTATCCGAAATGCATACCAAAATGGATTCTACTGAGGAAAATGGCAAATCTTCATGATGTTCTGCTACACAATCAATCACCTCTTTGGGTAAATTAAAGTGCCTTAGAAGTGTTACCCCTTTATCTACGTGCGAGCCTTCATCACTCTCTGTAACTACTTTTCCAATATCATGTAATAAACAACCAAGTTTTACTATATTAACATCAGCGCCTGCCTGCCTGGCCAGCTCTGCTCCTATTTGGACTAATTCTTGGGTATGCTGGATTAGGTTTTGGCCAAAGGAATAACGATATTTAAAACGGCCAATTGTATCTACCAACTCTACAGGTAGATTATAAATACCAACATCAGACACAAGTTTTTCCCCGGCAGATCTCATTAATTTATTAATATCCGCTTCGGTTTTTGCTACTACTTCTTCAATTCTTTGAGGTTGAATCCTGCCATCTGCAATAAGATTTTCTAAAGCCACTTTGGCCACCTCACGCCTTACTGGATCAAAAGAAGATAAAATTAAACTATCTGGTAATTCATCATCCATTACCACATCAACACCTGTGGCTTGTTCAAAAGTTCTAATATTTCTACCTTCTTTACCAATGATTTTTCCCTTTATATCTTCATCAGAAAGTTTTACTCTGGAAGTAGTAAATTCGGAAATATAATCTGTAACTCCATGAAGCATGGCATCAGCTAAAATTTCCTTAGCTTTTTCATCAGATTGCAACTTTATGTCGTTTTCTGCTTCTTTCACTCTGCGGGAGATTTCAGCAACCAATTCACTATCTAAATTTTCTAAAAGTAATTTTTTAGCTTCTTCTTTGGAGATTGAAGAGACTTTCTCAAGTTTTGCAATTAGATCAACTCTTATATTTTCTAATTGATCATATTTTTCATTAATTAATTTTTGTTTTTCCTGCAGCGTCCGCTCTTTTTCTTCCAAGATACCTTCACGCTTTGCTAAATCTGAGGGGGAAGACCCCTGATTTGTATTTAATGGACCAAAATTTTTTTGCATAAATATAGAAAACCTGAAGGAGGGAACTGTTTAATACAGCTTAAAAAATTATATTATAATGAGAATCAATCTTCATCATAAATCCCTTAACATCTTCCGATCTTCTAAGTTAATCATACCTTTTTTGTAATATTTTTGCAACTATAGGGGAAATTACCTGATAGTTAAAACCATGTCTGGCTAAAAATTCATATGTCTTTTTTTTAAAAGTTAGCTTATCTAAATTTTTCCAGGATTTTAATTTTTTTTCCAAAGCTTGCTCTGCTAATGTTCCTTCATCTACTGACTCCTCACTCAAAACCTGATCTATAATTTCCCTACTAATCCCTTTTTGATAAAGTTCTGATTTTAAAGCAATAGTACCTTTTTGTTTACTTTTTCTTCTGGCATCTACCCAGGCTTTGGCAAACTCCAAATCATTAATTAATCCTTTTTGTTTTAATCTATCTATTAATAAATCAATAACCATTACACTAACTTGTTCCTTACCCTTGATTCTTGATTCATAATTCTTGATTCTAAAATAATTTCTAATTTCTTTTTCACTTCTAGCCCGGATAGAAAAAAGTCCATACATCCGCTCCATTAATTTACCTACCTCTGCTTCAAACAATAATTTTTCTAAATCTTTTTGTTCAATATTCTTACCAGGAACTAATCGATAGTTAACCACTAAATCTTCATCTGCCCCAAAGGCAAAAGTACTATCTAAAAAAACATTAAATCTTTTAGGATTTTTATTCTGAGGTTCTACAGAGGTAATCTTAGACATTAAGCTTCACTGATAATAGCTTCATCTCCAGTTTCCTCTTGACCAACTACTATTTTTTCGCCGCCATCTTTTTGTTTATTCCAAGTTTCTCTAATGTCTTTTTCTAATTTTTCAGCTTCTTTGACATTCTCCTTTAGATAATCCATCGCAGCAGCTCGGCCTTGACCTAATATCTTTTCCTCCCATTTTATGAAAGCTCCGCTTTTGGTTAAAAGACCTAACTCAATTCCTACATCCAAAAGTTCTCCTTCATGAGAAACTCCTTCACCATACATATCAAACTCAGCAGTCCTAAATGGGGGAGCGACCTTATTTTTTACCACCTTAACCCGATGTCTTGAACCAATTACTTCATCACCGGATTTTATATTTTCAATTTTTCTAATATCTAATCTAACTGAAGCATAAAATTTTAATGCCAACCCTCCAGTAGTGGTTTCTGGATTTCCAAACATCACCCCGATTTTTTGTCTTAACTGATTAGTAAATATAACAATGGTTTTGGTACTAGAAATTGCCCCTGTTAGTTTTCTTAAAGCCTGGGACATTAACCTGGCCTGCATCCCCATAGAGGCATCACCCATATCTCCTTCTATCTCAGCCTTAGGTACTAAAGCTGCCACAGAATCGATCACAATTACATCAATACCGCCTGAGCGGATTAAAGTTTCGGCAATTTCTAGGGCTTGTTCACCTGTGTCTGGTTGGGAAATTAACAGTTCATCTAAATTAACTCCAATTTTTTGAGCTCTTTGGGGATCAAGGGCATGCTCTGCATCAATAAAAGCTGCCACTCCGCCTTTTTTTTGAGCTTCTGCAATAACATGTAAAGTAATTGTTGTTTTACCTGAGGCTTCAGGACCATAAATTTCTACAATCCTACCTTTTGGTAATCCTCCTGCTCCAAGTGCCAAATCTAGGGCAATAGAGCCGGTTGATATTACCTCAGTAGTCATCCGTTCAGCCCGTTCACCAAGCCTCATGATAGCTCCTGTGCCATAAGCTTTTTGGATTTGAGCCATTGCTGTAGAAATAGCTAATTTTTTAGCATCTGTACCATTAGTTGCCATTAATCAATTAAAACAAAAGCAGTATTATTTTGCAAGTAGTATAAATAACTTTTGTATTGATGTATGGATACATAGAAATACTGGTCGGGGATGGGAGGATCGCACTCCCGATTCCGCACCCCCAGCGCGGCGTGTTACTACTATACTAATCCCCGGGGCATAAATATTACCTGAAAAACTTTTTGACAGCAAGTTTTTCCTTTTTCTCTTTAGCTTTCCGGCTTTCTTTATGAATACCAGTTACTGGCCTAGGCCCTACTCTCATCCTATATTTATCAGCCTCTTTAAGCCTTTGTCTATTTCTTTTAGCAAACCACATTAGTTACTAAATATTGTATCATTTAAAAGTGATAGAAAAGTTCTGGAATTGGTATGAAAAACATCTGGCCCTAAATACAGTAATTGCCGCTGGGCTTTTTACTCTTCAATTGGTTCATCTTTATTGGTTAACTACCCATGTTGTATTCCATAAAGCATTAAGTATTAGTCTGTGGGATCCCAGTAATACATTACAGCTTTTGGTAATTTTGATTGATTACACAGAAATCCCGGCCCTAGTAACCACCTCTTTGGTTTATATTAATGAACAAAGGAAAAAACCAAATTTTAAAAATATTCTTTATCTAATATTTTTAAACATTCAATTTTTACATATCTTTTGGATTACAGATGAATTTGTAGTAGAAAATTTTACAGGAGCTGGTGGAGGAACTATTCTACCGTTCTGGCTAGCTTGGGTAGCTATTTTAATTGATTACTTAGAACTCCCAGTCATCTATGACACTTTACGAAAAACCTTTAGTATTTTACTAGGGAAACTTTAACGTTTTGGAGATTGTTTCATGGCTCTGGCTTTTCCAGCATGGCCGTATTTTCTTCTCTCTTTAACTCTGGCATCACGGGTTAAAAGTCCTGCTTTTTTCAAAGATGGCCTGAATTTTACCACATCTGCTTTTGCTAATGCCCTGGATATCCCATGTATTACTGCATCAAGTTGTGAAGCTGATCCTCCACCTAAAACTTTAATGGAAGCAAAATAATGACCTAAAGTTCCTGTCACTTCATATGGCCTTTGGTACATTCTTTGTGAGACCGCACTTAAAAAATATTCATTAACCGGTTTACCATTAACCATGCTTTGGCCTTTTCCCAAGATTAATCTAACTCTAGCTACCGCCTCTTTTCGTCTACCGACCGCATTAATACTAACAGTATTTTTAGTTGTTGATTTGGTAATTTCTGACATATTAATTTTCCTTTATCTGTTTTTGATATGGATGCTCACTACCTTTAAAAACTCTTAATCTTCTAATCATTTTCTTAGCTAATTTATTCTTAGGTAACATCCCTATTACTGCATGCCTTAACACTTGTTCCGGCCTTCTAATAATTAGTTTCTCAAAAGTCTCTACTCTCAAACCTCCTGGAAATCCACTATGCCTCATATATTTTTTTGCGGTCTCCTTTTTGCCAGTTAATTTAATTTTTTCTGCATTAGTGACTACTACAAAATCACCCTGATCAAGATATGGCACAAAGGTTACTTTAGCTTTTCCTGAAAGTATCTGGGCTATTTCCACAGATACTCTACCTAAAACTTTACCTTTCACATCAATCAGATGCCAGTTTCTTATGCTATTCATGACTTTTTACCTCCTTTGGAGGGGCGTATTACTTCCTTTTTAGCGGGTGATTTTTTAACAACTTTCTCTTTTTTCTCAAGTTTTTCGTTTACAAGTAAGCTCATTCTAACGACCATGGCTCTATCACCCTGCCTTGATCCAATTTTTATTATAGAAGTAAATCCTGAGCTTCGATCACTCAATCTTGGTACAATTTCATTTATTAATTTATCAGCTATTGCTTTATCTGAGATAAATTGAGAAACTAGTCTACGGGTATTAGGAGATTTTGCCTGGCTGATTATTTTATCTACCAGACCCTTAACTGCCTTGGCTTTACTTTCAGTAGTTTCAATACTTCCGGATAATATTAAACCCCGCACCAAACTTTTAAATAGTGCAGTTCTTTGATTTTTTGTTCTACCCAGTTTCTTGCCATAAACCCTATGCCTCACGTAAGGAAAGCCCCCTCTCGGCAAGTTTTTCTGATATTAAACTCAATGATTTACTGCCTAAATTTTTGGCCTTAAGCAGTTCCAAGCGGGATATATTGATTACATCTGCCACTGTTATTACATCTAAAGCTTTTAGCGCATTAGTAATTCTGACCGGTAAATCTAATTCATCAATTGTCAATTTTAAAGTTTCATCTGAAATTGTTTGGGCTGTATTGCTTTGTTCTTCTACTACAATTTCTGGCTCATAGATTTGTTTAAAAGTAGCATTAAGTATCGTAGCTGCCTGTTCTAGAGCCTCTTTGGGAGTAATTGTTCCGTCAGTGGTAATATCAATTACTAACTTATCCAAGTCTATTTTTTTCCCTACCCTAGTTGGTTCAACATTATAATTTACGCTAACTATTGGTGAAAAAAGCGCGTCTATTGCCATAACCCCAATTTCATCGTTCTTTCTCTCTTCTGCTTTAGAGTATCCCTTACCTTGAGCAGCTATTATATCAATATTTAATTTTGCTTTAGCATCAGATAAAGTAGCAATATATTGATCAGGATTAACTATTTCTCCTTCTCCTATAACTTCAATATCTTTTGCTTTAACTTCTTTTTTGCCAGTTACTTTTAGGACTAACTTAATCGGCTTTTCTGTGTGTACTTTTACCCGGACTTTTTTAAGGTTTAAAATTATTTGAATAACGTCTTCAATAACTCCACTTATAGTCGAGAATTGATGCGATGCTCCGTCAATACTAACAGAAGTGATTGCCGAACCCATTAAATTATTCAGCATCACTCTCCGCAGTGAGTTACCCACTGTATAGCCAAAACCAGCTTCCAATGGTTCTATTGTAAATTTAGCAAAATTATCTTTTTCTTGTTCAGTTGTAATTTTAAACATATTACCTTGAATAATACTCAACAATTAATTGTTCATTAATAGCTTGCTCTAATTCTTCTCTCTCAGGCAATCTTAAAACCTTGCCTACAACAGCTTTTCTAGCAAGCCATTCTGGCAAGGTTTGTGCATCTGCCAAACTCTTTTTAACCTGTATATTATCCACTATTTTACCTGAAATGGCAATAGTTTGTCCTGTTTTAACAATATATGAAGGAATAGTCATTTTTTTACCATCTACTAAAAAATGTCCATGCGACACCATTTGCCTGGCTTCTGCCCGGCTTTTAGTAAAACCTAATTTATATACAATATTATCTAATCTAGTTTCCAGAAGTTGTAAAAATACCAAACCTGTTGATCTTGAAGCAGTAGACGCCATCTCAAAATATTTTCTAAATTGTTTTTCCATTAAACCATATAATCTCTTAGCTTTCTGTTTTTCGCGTAGCTGCAGTCCATATTCTGATACTCTTCTCCTAAATTTTAAACCATGTTGTCCTGGAGGAACCAAACCCTTTCTTTCTGAAAGCTTGGCATCTTTAGTAAATAAAGGTATCCCTTCTCTTCTGGATAATCTTCTTTTTGGACCTGTATATCTAGCCATTTATACTCTCCTCTGTTTCTTTTGTCTTGGACCATTATGAGGCATAGGGGTCACATCAGCTATCATAGTGATATTTACTCCGGCACCTCTTAAAGCTTTAATAGCTGCATCCCGGCCTGGTCCCGGACCTTTGATATATACCTCACAAGTGGTAATCCCCATTTGTTTAGCTTTTTGGGCCACGGTTTCAACAGCGGTAATAGCAGCAAAAGGGGTGGCTTTTCTGGCCCCTTTAAAGCCGGAGGCTCCGGATGATCCCCAGGCTAAAGTTGCACCCATTGTATCTGTCAAAGTCACAATCGTATTGTTGAAAGTTGCTGTCACATAAACCCTACCAGTAGTAACCGGTAATTTAGTCTTTGTTGTATTTGTATTCTTTTTAATTTGTTTTATTTTTGGCATAAATTTCAGCTAGTTGACGCCATCTTGGCTGCTACTTCTTTTCTAACAGTACCAACTGTCTTTCTCTTACCTCTTTTAGTTCGAGCATTGCTCCTGGTCCGCTGTCCTCTGCTTGGTAAACCCCGGCGGTGCCGCAACCCTCTATAACTTCCAATCTCTTCCAACCTCTTGATATTTTGCTGTACTTCAACCCGTAAATCTCCTTCTACTTTAATCTTTTCAATAACTTTCTGTAATTTATTAACCTCATCAATAGTTAAATCTTTAATTCTTTTATCACCATTTACTCCTGCCTCTATCAGGATATCTTTAACATTAGACCTACCAATGCCATAAATTATGGCAAGTCCTATATTTACTTTTTTTTGTTCTGGTAAGTCTACTCCTGCAATTCTAGCCATAATTTATCCTTGACGTTACTTTAGAAAACCCTTTCTTGTTCTCGCAAGCAATATTATCCTTGACGTTGCTTATGCCTAGGATCTCTAGGACATATCACAAACAAGACGCGCTCGCGTCTAACTATTTTACAAAACTTACATCTTGTTTTAATACTAGCTTGTACTTTCATCTTAATCTAAATACAATCCTGCCTTTTTCTAAATCATACTGAGGACTCATTTCAGCCTTAACTCTATCTCCTACCATTAGTCTGACATAGTGCATCCTCATTTTACCCGAT
>CAZFZP010000013.1:0-374 GCA_964523515.1 uncultured Gammaproteobacteria bacterium | reverse complement strand
ATATTTTATTCAAATATTTACTCTCTATCTGCCCCTAAAGGTAATCCTACCTTTATCCAGATCATACTTCGGACTCATCTCCGCCTTTACTCTGTCTCCACTTAAAAGTCGTATAAAATGTCTCCGCATTTTACCCGATATATGACATAAAATTACCTTGCCTAAAATTTCCGGCAGGCTATCACATCTATCAATTTCTACTCTAAATAAAGTATTAGGCAATACTTCTCTCACTACGCCTTCTACTTCAATAGTTGTCTGCATGTTTTTAACCGATTGATTGTAACAAATTCCTGGCTCTGCGTCAACCCACTATGGGATTAATGCCGGTCAGGATTTCGGCCTTTTTCCTTCCTACTAGCACACTCATTTCA
>CAZFZP010000012.1:0-18002 GCA_964523515.1 uncultured Gammaproteobacteria bacterium | reverse complement strand
CAAAAGAATTCACCCCGGAGGAGCCAGGGCTCACCTCCGGGGTGTGATTAAATACATTACTTAAAGAAATTATTAAAGAGATAACTGTTGGCAGTAGATTATCCATCAAATCCACCCTTCACTATTATAATTATATTAAAAGGCTATTTTTAGTATGCAGACTTAGGATGGAACTTGTCAATATGTTATTATAGATTTATGGGAGATAATCAAAAACTGGATGAGATGAAACAGGGTTTTGTTTCTATTGCGGCCCACGAGCTGCGTACCCCTTTAACTGCTATTAAAGGATATTTGGCCGTGTTTTTGAGCGATTACCAGGATAGTTTAAATAAAGATCAGCAGGATCTGCTGGCTCATATCCAGGATAATACAGACAGGCTGATTCTTTTGGTTGAAAATTTGCTTAATGTTTCCAGGGTTGAAAGAGGAGCATTGGCCTTGTCACTCGAAAATTTACAATGGGAAGATATAGTCAAACAGGTAACAGATGATTTTAGGGAAAAGGCTGCTGAAAAAAATATCCAGCTTAATCTTATTCCTCCGGAGCAAAAATTGCCTGCGGTCCGCGCTGATAAATTAAGGATGATAGAAGTGTTATCAAATCTGCTTTCAAATGCCATCATGTATACCAATCCTGGTGGTAGAGTACAGATAACAACCAGCTCACAAGATAATTTTATAATTACAAATATAGCAGATAATGGTAAAGGGATCCCCAAGGAGGCCATCCCTAATCTTTTTACTAAGTTTTTTAGGGTGACCCAAGGGTTGACACAGGATCAGAATGCTGCTGGCACAGGTTTGGGGTTGTATATTGCCAAGGCTATTATTGATATGCACAAAGGTAAAATCTGGGTTAATTCACAGGAAGGAAAAGGCTCGGTATTTAGTTTTGCTTTACCAATAAATCCTTAAGTATCATAGTAGATCAACATATTTACCGCAGAGGCATAAGGTAGGGTTTAGGGAGTAGAGTATAGGGTTTAGGATGGATCAGAAGATTACTTAAGTATATCAATATAGAGTAGGATAATAAAAAACATGTTTGTGAAAAGGATGTGAAAATAAATAAAGTATGAAAAAGTACATACCAAGTCAAATTGAGGCTAAATGGCAGAAAAAGTGGGAGGCTAACAGGCTTTACCAGGTGGATTTGTCCAAACCAAAAGAAAAAAAATATTACCTGGTTGAGTTCACTTACCCTTCAGGAGACCTGCATATGGGCCATTGGTTTACGTTTGCTATACCGGATATCCTGGCCCGGGCTAAGCGGATGCAAGGCTACAATGTGTTTTTGCCTAATGGCTTTGACAGCTTTGGCCTGCCAGCCGAAAATGCTGCCATTAAGCGCGGCATACACCCGCAGGATTGGACTTTAGCTAATATTAAAAGGATGAAGGAGCAGTTTGCCACAATGGGAGCCTCTTATGATTGGGAACATGAAGTGATCACTTGCCAACCAAACTATTACAAATGGAATCAATGGTTATTTATAAAAATGTTTGAAAAAGGTCTGGCTTATAAGGGCAAATCTCTGGCTAATTGGTGCCCAAATTGCCAAACAGTCTTGGCTAATGAGAATGTTGAGGTAGGTAAATGTTGGAGATGTGATGCTATTGTTGTTCAAAAAGAGGTAGAACAATGGTTTTTAAAGATCACAGAATACGCTGAAAAGTTACTCTGGCATGAAAAATCTGAAGCTAATTGGCCAAAATCACTCCGTGAAGGCCAAAATAATTGGATTGGCAAAAGTGAAGGAACAGTGATTAAATTTAATAGTCTGGAAGTGTTTACAACGCGTCCTGATACGCTTTTTGGAGTGACTTTTATCGTTATCAGTCCAGAGCATCCTTTGCTAACTCAGTTTATTGTGCCTGAAAAGCAACAAGAAGTAAAAAAATACTTAAGTCAAACTAATAAAAAAAGTGAACTTCAAAGAAAAGAAGGAAAAGAGAAAACAGGGGTTTTTACAGGTTCAAAAGTCATTCATCCTTTAACAAATCAGCAGATTCCGGTTTGGATTGCTGATTATGTTTTAATGGGATATGGCACCGGAGTAGTCATGGGTGTGCCTGCACATGACCAAAGGGATTTTGATTTTGCAAAAAAGTATGGATTAGAGATAAAACAGGTGATTAAACCTAGTCATTTTGGAGGCCGGAGGCCGATAGAATCTAAAGGTAAAGATGCTATCGCTTCGCTCCAGCATGACAATGAAGCATATGAAGGGGAAGGAGTTTTAGTAAATAGTGGGGAATATAATGGTTTAAGTTCACAGAAAGCTAAAGAGAAGATATCAAACTATATAGTACAGCATAATTTAGGCCAAAGCCAGACTAATTATCATCTTCATGATTGGTCTATATCCAGGCAAAGGTATTGGGGGACGCCAATACCAATTATTTATTGTGATCATTGTGGTCCAGTGCCTGTGCCTGAAAAAGACCTGCCAGTGGAGTTGCCATATGAAGTGGATTATACGCCCAAAGGTAAGCCGCCTTTGGCTACAGCTGAAAAGTGGGTAAATGTTAAGTGCCCTAATTGTAATAAGCCAGCCAAAAGGGAAGTAGAGACTATGGATACTTTTATAGATTCATCCTGGTATTTCTTTCGTTATCTTGACCCTAAAAATGATAACCAGGTTTTTGATCCAAAGAAGATTGCGGATTGGATGCCGGTGGATATTTATTTTGGAGGTTCAGAGCATACCTTAGGTCATGCCTTATATTCCAGGTTTTTTACTAAGTTTATCCATGATTTAGGGTTAATTTCTTTTGATGAATATGCCCAAAAGCGGGTGCATCATGGTTTAATTTTAGGCCCTGATGGGCAAAAAATGAGTAAGTCTAAGGGGAATGTAGTAAACCCGGATGACCAGGTGAAAGAGTTTGGGGCAGATGCAGTTAGATTGTATTTAGCTTTCTTGGGGCCATATGATATTGTGGCTTCATGGAAATCCTCGGGTGTAAACGGGGTGTACCATTTTTTACAAAGAGTCTGGGCGTTAGCTGATAAAATAGATCCGAACCTCCAGGGGGACGCCTTGGAGGCACAAATGATGCATAAGACTATTAAGAAAGTGACTGAGGATATAGAAAATATCAAGTTTAATACTCCTATTGCAGCTTTGATGGAATGGTTAAATCATCTTTCCCGCCAGAGTAGCATCTCAAAAGAGGAATATAAGACTTTTTTACTGCTTTTGGCTCCATTTGCCCCTCATATTACAGAGCAGTTATGGCAAACAATTGGAGAGAGTTATTCTATTCATCAACAACCTTGGCCTAAATATGATGAAAAATACTTAGCAGAAGATCAAGTGCCAATAGTAATTCAAATAAATGGTAAGATGAGGGATATAATATTGATATCAAAAGATATAGTAAGTAGTAAAGAGATAGTAGAAAGAATGGCAAAAGAGAGTGATAAAATTCTAAAATATTTAGAGGGTAAAGTCATCGTGAAAACAATTTATATACCTGCAAAGATCATAAATTTTGTGGTATGATTTTTTTATGCCCAAGACTACAAGAGATAACTCCTGGCTTTTGTCCCGCTTAGATCATCTTTGGACTAAGCATTTTAATGAAATATCCCAGGATAATCCAGTTGTCATCAAGTTTGGGCGTTTTAGTAAATTCAGGTTAGGGTCAATTAAGCTCAATACCAAGACTGAATTTAGCATTATCACTATAACCGGCATGTTTAAAAACCCGGATATTCCGGAACAGGTTATAGATCATACTATTGGGCATGAATTGGTACATTATGCCCACGGCTTTTCTTCTCCCAAAGCCAAACTTCATAAATATCCCCATGCCGGAGGGATAGTAGATAAAGAGATGAAAGATAGAGGAATGGGATATTTAGTAGCTGGTTACAAAGAGTGGATTAAGGAATACAAGAACCTTCTAGCTCACTAATGTGATATTCTTGAATAGATGGCTGATTATCAGGAAATCCTAGAGAGATACAAAATTCCCTTAGCTTTATCTTTGGTGGGTATAGTTTTAATTATAGGCGGGATAATTGCTTCCGGATCTGCTAAACCTAGAGAGTTTCCTCAGGAAAGTATAGTGACAACTCCTAAAAAGATTACAGTTGATGTTTCCGGGGCAGTTGTGACTCCCGGGGTTTATGAATTTACAGAGGGTAGCAGGATAGAGGAGGCAATTTTGCAGGCCGGCGGATTTAAAGATGAGGCTAATATAGAATTTATCTCAAAATACCTCAATCTTGCTCAAAAAATTGTAGACGGCAGTAAAATTTATGTGCCCTTTATAGGGGAAAAAGATACAGATCTGGCTGTTTCCGGGGTGGCTGGAGTAAGTAATGAAACTGTTAATATAAATATGGTTACCCAAATTGAACTGGAAAAGTTAACAGGTGTAGGCCCTGTCACAGCTGAAAAAATTATTGCCGGCAGGCCTTATGGACGTATTGAAGATTTAATTAATAAAAAAATCATTGGCAAGGCAGTTTTTGAAAAAATCAAAGCTAGTATAGTTGTTTACTAATGAGGCACGCGCCTCTTATCCTAGCACTCTTTCTTTATGTTTTGATATATTTATTAAGAGTTCAACAAGGCGGATGGGAGGTAAAAGTAAATTTCTTTTCATCATTGAGGTCAGGTTTAAATCTTAGAATTGAATCACTTTTACCTTCTCCTCAAGCGCAGTTACTTTCCGGCATATTATTAGGGGAGAGAAAGGACTTACCAGCTTCTTTAAGACTAAATCTAAGAGACACATCCACCTTACACATTGTGGTGGTTTCCGGCCAAAACCTGACTATGCTGGCAGCTTTATTTTTATCTTTATCTGGTATTTTCCATAGGAAAATAGCCATCTTAGCCTCACTTATGGCAATTATTTTTTATACTATTTTGACCGGAGCCCAAGTGCCGGTTTTAAGGGCAGTGATAATGGTTGTTTTATCTTATCTGGCTATATTTGCAGGAAGACAAAAAGATGGATTTTGGGTACTTCTTGTTACAGCAGGTTTAATGTTGCTGATAAATCCCGGCTGGATTTCAGATTTATCCTTTCAACTCTCATTTTTAGCCACCTTTGGAGTAGTACAAGTTGCACCCCTAATCTTAAAGATTTTTAAACTTCTACCTTCATTTTTAAGCCAAGATTTAGCTATAACTATCTCTGCCCAGTTAATGGTTATACCTATAATTGCCCAAAGTTTTCATCAATTTTCAATTGTCAGTATATTTACTAATTTATTGGTGGGGTGGAGCGTGCCATTTATTATGATTTTAGGTAGTTTAATGTTAATTTTTCCTCCACTTAATATTTTGACTAATGCATTGTTAACCTATTTTATCTATGTAGTGCAATTTTTTGCCTCATTGCCATTTGCCTGGGAATATGTAGGGGAGAAGAGTTGGATAGTATGGTTGGGTTATTACCTTGTACTGGCTGGATTTATGTTATCATTAATGTATGGTAAAAACACAACTAGAAAATGATTTAAAAAATGTAATTTCAGAGTTAGACTACCAAGCAACTGATATAGTTGTATCTATTTCAAAAAATCCTGCTTTTGGAGACTACTCAACGAATGTGGCTTTGCAGCTGGCTAAACAAAAATCAGGTAAGAGCAAGCAGTCTCCAGAAGCAATTGCTAAGAAAATATTAAGTAACCTAGGTAATTTAAGTTACTTAGAAAAGGCCGAGGTGGCAGGAGGAGGCTTCATTAACTTTCATCTTAAAACAACAGCCTTAATGAAAAATCTGCACCAAGTCTGTAACTATTCTTATCTGGTGAAGCCTGAACAAAGCAGTGATGATACTGGAGGCATTAAAAAAGAGAAAATTTTGGTGGAGTTTGGGGACCCTAATACCCATAAAGCCTTTCATATTGGCCATGTCAGGAATATTACAGTTGGAGAAAGTATTGCCAGGTTGTTTGGCTCTTTAGGTCATGAAATTTACCGGGCTAATTATCAAGGTGATATTGGGTTGCATGTAGCCAAAGCTTTGTGGGGAGCAATCAGGTTAGGTTTGCCTAAAGGAAAAAAGCTTTCGGAAAAAGCCAAATTTTTAAGTAAAGCTTATGTAGCAGGGGCTAAAGCCTATGAGGAAGACCCGGAAGCAAAAGTTCAAATAGAGAACATAAATAAGAAATTATATGAAAAAAACCCTAAAATTAGCCTCATTTGGGAGAAAACCCGGAAATGGAGCTTGGAATATTTTGATGAAATTTATAAAGTCCTGGGGGTCAAATATGACGGGTTCTTTTTTGAAAGTGAAGTGGCTCCAATTGGTAAAAAATATGTGCAAGAGAATATTGGCCCGGTTTTTATAGAAGATCAGGGTGCAGTGATCTTTAAAGGTGAGGATCATGGTTTGCATAACCGGGTTTTTATAACTTCTGAAGGAAATCCGACTTATGAGGCTAAAGAGATTGGAGTGACCCGTGCCCAAAGGGAGGTCTTTGATTATGACCGGGCGTATATTGTGGTAGCCAGTGAGATTGATGAATATTTTAAGGTAGTTTTAAAGGCTATAGAACTTATCTTTCCTGATTTACAAGGCAAAAAACAGAATATCCCGCATGGTTTTGTTAATTTAAGCCAGGGTAAGATGTCCTCCAGGACTGGAAATGTAGTGACTTTTGATTGGTTGTATGGTGAGGTAAAAAGCAGGGTAGAAAAAGTGATGAAAGCTTCTAAAGATATGGCAAAAGAAGAAAAGCAACAGATAATTGATATAGTAAGTATTGGTGCGATAAAGTTTGCTATGTTAAAATTTGCCCCCAAAACTGACATATCTTTTGATTTAGAAAAAAGTGTAGCTTTGGAGGGAGATAGTGGGCCTTACATCCAATATACTTATGCCAGGTCTAAGTCAGTGTTAAGGTCTGCTTCTTATGATTATCAGCCTGAGATCGAACCAGGGGTTTTAGAAGCAGAGGAGAGGCAGTTACTGCAAAAAATAGAACATTTCCCGTCTATCGTGTTTGAGGCAGCCAGTACTTTTAGCCCTAATCTACTCGCTTCTTACCTGATAGATGTATCACGCAACTTTAACCTGTTTTATCAAAAATATCAAATCATCAAGGCTGAAGAAAAGTCTGAATTTAGATTGGCTTTAACCTGTGCCGTGGCTATTATCTTAAAACAGGGCTTGAATTTATTGGGGATAGAGAGTCCAGAAAGGATGTAGTATGTTTTTTAGAAAGAAAGAAAAAAGATCTAGTTTTTTTCCTTTTGTTATATTTAGGCTGTTACTTAGCCTAACTATTTTTGCTCTCCTTTTAGGAGGCTTATATTCTGCCTTCCAGCATTTTTCCGGAGTAGACCCTTTAAAATTAAATCCTCAAGTCTTGACTGGCATAATTTTATCCTCTCCGGTTAAACAAAAAATTATTGGGATACTGCCATCAGATATTAAAAGATTCATCCCTGAAGCAGAGCAGGCTCAGCCAAAAATATCCAAAACCCCGGTTTTTAGCTTTATTTTAGTAGCTGATTCCCATAATGAAAATAATTATTTAGCTAAGGCCCTGCAGCAAGGTAAAGATCGGTTGGGCAATAATTTAGGTTTTATTATTGGTTTGGGGGATTATACAGAGGTAGGCACTTTAGATGAATTAGAAAAGGCCAAAAAGGAGTTTGACCAATCCGGTATAAGATACTTCTTAGCCGCCGGAGACCATGATTTGTGGGATGCCAGAGACAAACAACAAGATCCAACAGAAAATTTTAAAACAGTCTTTGGTTTAACTTACCAATCTTTTTCCTATAAAAATGCCTTTTTTATAATTATTTATAACAGTGATAATTATTTAGGGGTTAGTGATGTTCAATTGGCTTGGATTAAGGAACAACTTAATAAAGCTCAAAGCCAGTCGGAGATAGAGACAATCTTTGTTTTTTTGCAGGAACCTCTTTACCATCCTTCTTCCAATCGGATTATGGGTAAAACTGAAGATAAATTAAAAGAACAGGCCAAAAATTTAACTAAAATATTAAAAGAGGGAAAAGTCAAAGAAGTTTTTGCCGGGGATATTCACTTCTTTACAAGGTATCAGGAGCCAGAAACAGGTTTGGCTATGACTACTATTGGAGCAGTGGCTTCTACCAGGAACACTCAAGCTCCCAGGTATGGAATTGTTACAGTTTACGGCGATGGGAATTATATGGTGGAAGATATAGAGATTAAGTAGTATAATTTCATCTTATTATGAAACAAAAAACACTTGTACTAATTAAACCTGATGCGATGGCCAGGAATTTAGCTGGTGAGATTATTGCCAGACTTGAGCGGGTAGAGCTGAAAATGGTTGATTGTAAAATGGTTAAGGCTGATAAAAAATTAGCTTCTACTCATTACCCGGTAACAGATGAATGGTTAAATAAAGTAGGAAATAATACCATAGCTGATTGTGAAAAATACGGAATGGATGTTAAAAAGGCCATGGGTACCTCTGACCCTATTGAGATTGGAAAATTAGTCCATAAATGGAATATGGAGTGGATTTTGAGTGCCCCAATTTTGGCTATTGTTTTTGAAGGGATGCATGCAGTAGAAGTAGTTAGAAAAATATGTGGACCAACTTTGCCACTGCTTGCCCCTCCAGGCACTATCAGAGGGGATTATTCTTCTGCTTCAGCGCTGTCAGAGAATATCCAGCATAAGCCAATTAGGAATTTAATCCATGCTTCCGGCACTCCGGAGGAAGCTGAAAGAGAAATTAAGTTATGGTTTGGTCGGGGACCAGGGAATTGAACCCTGTACTTCTCGAACCCGAATCGAGCGTTCTACCGATGAACTAGTCCCCGTTACAGCAATTATACCCCTGAAGATGATAAAATATATAAAGGGAATATGCCGCTGTAGCTCAATGGACAGAGCGAGCCCGTCCTAAGGGTTAGGTTGGGGGTTCGATTCCCTCCAGCGGCGCCCAAACCATGTCCAAATATTATAAACTCGTACTTTTTATTAGGTTTACAGGTTATGTAATCTTTTTTACTGGATTTTTTAGCCTACTTTTTATTTTAGGCCCTTTAATCCAGGTAGAATTTAATTACAGGTTAGACCAATTGATGGGGGTTAAAAGGACAGTGCCTAATATCATCACCTCTGATTCTAATGGATCCTCTGGCAGTTTTGGAAATCTGAAAACCGTGGGAGAAACTATTACACCAATAGATACTAACTTTGGAATTGTAATTGAAAAAATCAATGCTAATGCAAAAGTGGTAGCTAATGTTGATCCCAGTAGTGAGAGGGAATATTATCAGGCTTTAACTTTGGGGGTGGCTCATGCCAAAGGAACCAGCCTGCCCGGGGAAAAAGGCAATATCTATCTTTTTTCCCATTCCACAGATGCCCCCTGGAATATAGTCAGGTTCAATGCTATTTTTTATCTGTTGCGGGAAGTGGAAACTGGAGATAGGGTGATTATATTTTATCAAGGCAAAAGGTTTGATTATCTTGTTTTTGATAAAGTAATTGCCCGTCCCAATGATGTTTCTTTTCTTACTAACCGTTATGATGGGGAAGTGCTGACCTTACAAACTTGTGATCCGCCCGGAACCTTATTTAATAGGTTAATTGTGAGAGCTAAGCTGGCAGGGAGTTAATGTGGTATTATTAATCATATGTCTAAGCAATTTATTATTACTGTAATTACTGCCTTGGTGATTCTGATAGCTACCGGAGTGGCAGTATTTTTTGCCAAAGGTTTTACCTTTTCTGTGGACGAAAGAAGAATTTTAGGAACCGGCATTATCAGTGTGACCTCTGTGCCTGATTCAGCCAGTGTTTATATTGATGGTCATTTAACAACTGCCACTAATGCTACTGTTCCTAACCTATCACCCAAAAAGTATCTGGTAAAGATAGTTAAAGAGCGTTTTATTCCCTGGGAAAGGGAGGTAGAGGTGAAAGAAGGATTAGTAAGTGAACTTAAAGTTAATCTATTTCCAGCTATTCCGACTATCTATCCTTTAACCTTTAATGGGGTGGAAAACCCGGTTTTATCTCCTGATGAAAGCAAACTGGCTTTTATAGTGCCGGGAGTAACCAAAAAATCCGGTGTTTGGGTTTGGACTATGAGTACTAACCAACCAATTGCTTTTGCCCGCTCCGGCGAGCCTCACCAAATTGCCAGATCAGACCAGGGAGTTGATTTTTCCAAAAGTACTCTAAAGTGGTCATCCTCTTCCAAAGAAGTTTTAGTGACATTGGGTAACAATAATTATTTGATGGATAGTGATAATTTTAATTCTGAAGCTCGGGATATTACCCCGACACTGGCTGTTACTTTAAAGACCTGGGAAGAAGATACAACCCAAAAACAAACAGCCAGAGTTTTAAGTATTTCCAATCTTGAGGCCCGCCAAACTGCTTCCGGTTCAGCAGTTTTAAAATGGTCTCCTGATGAAACAAAGTTTATGTATGTTGAACAGCCGTCAGATCTCAGTCGTCAGTCATCAGACTATAAAGTTTATGATTTGGATACTAACCAGAAATATAATTTGCCAGAGGCCAAAATGTATTTTTGGTTACCCAATTCAACTCATGTAGTTTTGGTGGAAGAGGGAAAAGTATCAGTAGTTGATTTTGATGGTACCAATAAAGCAGTTATTTATGCAGGGACTTTTAAAAATGACATGGTATTTGCCTGGCCTGATTCTTCCAGACTGGTTATAATCAGTTCTTTCCCAACTCCCACAGCCTCTGAGCCAAACCTTTATGGAATAAATTTAAAATAGTCTGATATATTTAATATATCTTGAGACCTGGTAAAGGTACTGGTATAGTAGTTCCGCTAATGTTTAATTTCTCCAAACGCATCGGAATTGATCTGGGAACTGCCAATTCTTTAATCTATTTGGCAGGCGAAGGAATTGTTTTAAATGAGCCTACTGTGGTGGCTGTCTCTACTGATGATAACCGGGTTTTGGCTGTTGGAAATGAGGCTAAAGAAATGTTAGGCAGAACTCCAGGAAATATCACTGCCTCCCGGCCCATGAGGGATGGAGTGATAGCAGATTATGTGGTAACAGAAGCCATGATTCGCTACTTTTTAGATAAAACCTGTGGCGCCAACCGGATTTTTAAGCCAGAGGTAATGGTTTGCGCGCCAGCAGGGGTAACTTCTGTAGAAAAAAGAGCTATTTTAGATGCTACGCTGTCAGCCGGGGCTAAAACTGCTTTTTTAATTGATGAACCGCTTGCAGCAGCCATTGGAGCCAAAATCCCGATTGCTAATCCTTCCGGAAATATGATCATTGATATTGGTGGGGGAACCTCTGAGGCGGCAGTAATCTGTCTGGGAGGAGTGGTGGTGCATACTTCAGTCAGAGTTGGAGGAAATAAAATAGATGAGGCTATCGCCGGTTTTGTCCGGAAAAAACATAATTTAATAATTGGTGAGCGGATGGCAGAGGATATAAAGATTAATATTGGTTCAGCTATTGAACTAAAACCCAATGAAATTTTAAAGATGGAAGTTAGAGGCAGGGATGCTTTTTCCGGATTGCCTAAAACCATAGAACTAACTTCTACGGAAGTAACAATAGCTATTTCTGATGTGCTGCAAAAGGTGGTGGGCGCTGCCAAAGGAGTATTGGAACAGATCCCGCCGGAGTTAGCATCTGATATTATAGATAAAGGGATTATGATGAGTGGAGGGACTTCAATACTAAGAAATCTAGACAAACTTTTTACAACTCAACTAGGAGTACCTTGTGCTTTGGCAGAAAATCCGCTTCTTTGTGTGGCACTAGGTACGGGAATTGCCTTAGAAAATCTAGATCTATATAAAAGGAGTGTTTCTAAAAGATAAGTGACTTAAGTTTCTTAAGTTACTTAAGATACTTAACTATGAAAATACTTATTACAGGAGGGGCGGGTTTTATTGGCTCACATATTTCTAAACTGCTGCTGAACGCAGGTTATGAAGTGGTTATAGTTGATAATTTTTCCAAAGGGCATCAGGATTTGGTTCCTGAAAAAGCCAAATTAATAAAAGCTAACATAGCAGATGAAAATGCACTTGCTAAGGCTTTAGAAGGTGTGGAGAGCGTCATCCATATGGCATCCTGGATAGAAGTACCTTTATCTGTAACAGACCCTGTGGGCTTTGCCAATAACAATATAATGGCCAGTATTCATCTGCTTCAAGCAATGGATAAAGCCGGGGTTAAAAAAATAGTTTTTTCCTCCAGCGCTGTTGTTTATGGAAACCCCAAAAAGCTGCCCCTGTCTGAAAATGATCCTATTTCTTCAGCGAACCCATATGCTGCCTCTAAAGTAGCAGTAGAAAACTTTTTGACTTCATATAATTTTACCCAGGGTTTTGATGTAACTATCCTGCGTTATTTTAATCCATATGGCCCTAATGAAAAACATCAGCCTGAAACTCATGCCATACCTAACTTTATTAAGGCTGTTTTAAAAGACGAGCCAGTGCCATTATATTGGAAAGGGGAACAGGTTAGGGATTTTATTTATGTAGAGGATTTGGCCGTCGCCCATATTAATGTTTTGGATTTGAAGGGTCTAAATATATTTAATGTTGGAACAGAAAGTGGGACTAAAGTAATAGATATAGTTAATACAATTTATAAAATATTGGGCAAAGAGCCGCAGATTAAAGACTTAGGAGAAAGAATAGGGGATGTTCCAGCCAACTTTGCCTCAAGCCAAAAGCTTAAAAATACTACTGGTTGGCAAGCGAAATATTCCCCAGAAGAAGGTCTAAAAAAGACTATAGAATGGTTTCGCGCCAACAACTACTGATATATTTTGATATCCTCCTTGATAGACAGTCATTATTCAATAAGGTTATATTAACAAGCTAAAAACTATATCATGCATATCTTAGCAAAGAATATATAAGAGTGATTAAGAGATTATGGTAAACTAATACTATGATAGTTGGATTTGATGGGTCCCGGGCTTTTGATCAAAAGCGGACAGGAACTGAAAATTATTCCTTTCAACTGCTTAAAAATTTAGCCCAAATTGACTCAAAAAATAAATATATTGTCTACATTAGACCGGGGATAAACCCGGGAAGTGGTTGGCCGGGAAATTTTAAATTTTTAATTTTAAATTTTCAATTTCTATGGACTCAAGGGGGACTATCTTGGCAGACATTTACAGATAATTTAGATATACTTTTTATCCCAGCCCATACTTTGCCGCTTATCCGTAAACCCGGGCTTAAAACTGTGGTTACAGTGCATGATTTAGGTTCAGAATATTTGCCAGCCATGCATCAAGTAAAACAGAGGTTATATCTAAAGTTTATACAAAAGATTCAGCTTAAAACTGCTACCAGGTTAATTACTGTTTCAAAAGCCACCCGTAATGATCTTGTCAAAAAAATTGGGGTGAAACCTAAAAATGTGACAGTAATTTATGAAGGTTATGATAAAAAGCGATTTAAACCCTCAAAAAATGATGAATTAAAAGATACTTTGATACATTATGATTTAAAATTAGGTAGATATTTTTTATTTGTCGGAACAGTCCAACCCCGCAAGAACCTTGCTCGGCTGATAGAAGCTTTTAGTCTTTTCCGTCATTCTGGAGCGAAACAAAGTGAAGCGATAGAATCTAGATCCTATCGGGCTTCGCCCTCCAGGATGACAATTAAACTGGTTATTGTGGGTAAAAAAGGATGGATGTCTGATGAGATATATAAGTTACCAGAAAAGTTGGGGATAGTAGATCAGGTTAAATTTTTGGATTATGTTAAAGATGAAGATCTGCCAGCCCTCTATTCCGGGGCTATAGCTTTAACTTTTCCTTCTTTATTTGAAGGATTTGGTTTACCAATCCTGGAAGCCCAAGCCTGTGGCACTCCGGTAATAACTTCTAATATCTCAAGTATGCCAGAGGTAGCTGGTAAAGGAGCTTTGTATGTGAATCCATATGATGTAAATGATATAGTTAAAGGAATGAAGAGAGTTATGAATGCAGAGTTTAGAGTTAAGAGTATTAAAGCAGGATTTGAGAATGTGAATAAATTTAGTTGGGAAAAAGCAGCCGGGGAAACACTAAAAGTGTTTGAAGAAATATGAAGCACAAAATAAGAAATCCGAAACAAATTTAAAACTTTGAAAATTCGAATTTATGAAGAAATACGTACTAGATATCAAAATAGATGATATTACTATGGATGAAGCTCTGGAAATAGCCCAGAGTTGGTTGCAAAAACCCGGCAAACATTACATAGTTACTCCTAACCCGGAATTTATCGTGGAGGCTGAAAGTGACTTAGCTTTTAAAAAAATCCTAAACAGTGCAGATTTGAGCATTCCGGATGGGGTAGGTTTAAAATTAGCTGGGATAAAAAATAGAATAACTGGAGTGGATTTAATGGAAAATCTGGTAGAACTGGCAGCTGAAAAAGGATATTCAGTGGGATTACTTGGAGGCAGGAATAATTTAGCTAAATTAACAGCTGAAAAGTTACAAAATAAGTCTCCAGGTTTAAAGGTTGCTTTTGCTGAAAGTGGTGGAGAAGTAGATATTCAAGGTAAGTCACTTAAGTCACTTAAGTCACTTAAGTGTGATCTGCTTTTCGTTGCCTTTGGCCATGGTAAACAGGAAAAATGGATTAATAATTATTTAGATAAAATTCCTGTTAAGGTAGTTATGGGAGTGGGTGGCTCTTTTGAATATATTTCAGGGATAGTGCCCAGAGCATCCAAAATAGTTAGGGATTTGGGGTTAGAGTGGTTGTTTAGATTAATCTTGCAACCTTGGAGAATAAAAAGACAGTTAGCTCTACTTAAATATCTTTGGCTCACATTCAAAAGAGCCTTGGGATAACTTATTCTCAACAGTTTGGCAAAATACTATAGTAGAGTGCTGATTTAATTTTTGAATCTAAGAATCAGTGGAGTTACTTTTCTGGGTAATACCTAATAACCAAAGAACTGCTTCTTTTTTGTATCTTCTATCTCCCCTAGAGTTTATTCTAATGGCTGGTAATTTTCCTCTTTTACCCCATCTTTTAATAGTCAGAGGAGAAACTCTTAAAATATTAGCCACTTCTTTAACAGTTAAAAGATCAGGAAGATTCTCAAGAGATATTTTATCTACCATTCTAAAACTTACAATATCACAATAAATCTTTGGATGTCAATACTAGATTTTCGCCCTCTATTTTATTATTGTAACTCAACAGTTGCACCGGCGACTGTAAGTTTTGTCTTAGCCTCTTCAGCATTCTGCTTATTAACACCTTCTAAAACTGGTTTTGGAGCAGCCTCTACTAAATCTTTAGCTTCTTTTAAGCCTAATGTTGGGACAAGTTCCCGGACAGCTTTAATAACTGCAATTTTATTAGCTCCTGCACCTGACAAAATAACATTAAAAGTAGTTTTCTCTTCTGCTGCTTCACCTGCGGCGGTTTGTCCTGCACCTGCTGCGACTGCCACTGGGGGTGTTGCAGAAACACCAAATTTATCTTCCAAGGCATGAACTAAATCAGCCAATTCTAAAACAGAAAGTTTTTCAATCTCTGCAATAATTTTTTCTATTGCCATATTCTAAACACCTCCTTTCGCTTTTTGTATTTCACTCAATACATATACCAAATTCCTCAAATTGCCTTGCAAAACATTCAGCAGCCCTTGCAGAGGAGCAACCAGTACCCCAACTATTTTACCTTTTAATTCATCTCTAGCAGGTAGTGAAGCTAATTTATTTATTTCTTCTTCACTTAGTGGGTTCGCTCCTAATAAACCAGCTTTGACTTTTCCAATACCTGTTTCTTTTAAAGTTTGGACTAAGGCTTTAATAGGGGAAATCTCGTCATCATACGAGAACAGGGTGGCAGTAGGCCCACTAAAATATGAATTTTCAATTTTCAATTTCAAATCTTCAATTGCTTTTAAGAGAATGGTATTTTTGGTGATGATAAATTCTGCATTTTGTTCACGCAATAACTTACGGAGCTGCGAGAGTTGTTTCATAGTCATGCCTTTAAAGTCTGCAAACACTACAGATTTAGCCTGACTTAGGTGATCAGTGAGATTTTTTAATTGTATTTCTTTTTGCGCCCTGGTTTTTGCCATTTTTTGCTTCAAGTAGGATTTAGTTGGGCACCTACTGTCTCAAGCAAAATATATTTTAACTTAAACAGGCTTAATGCGCAAGATATGAGTCTTTATGGACTTGGTGAGGTAACCGGTTCCGATGGAGTTGGTGCAGGAGCAGGTTCAGTTGTTGTTGTTGTTGTCGGAGCTGGGGCAGGTTCTGTCGAAGGTGCAGGAGCAGGTTCAGTTGTTGTTGTTGTTGTCGGAGCTGGGGCAGTACTGGTAGATGTTGAGGTTGAGACATGCACCAGCCACCGGAATCAGACATCCAATGGTAGCCTGAAGGGCAGGAGCCGGATGAAGAAGTAGATCCGCCTGATGTAGTGCTTGAGCTGGTGGTGCCTCCTGATGTAGTGCTGCTTTCAGGGTTCTGGCGGCAAGTACAAAGGCCAGAATCAAAGTACCAGCCGCTTGGACAGCTTGATGCCGAGACGTTAAAGCATCCTTGTGATGAAGCTGTCTTGCAAGAACATGAACTGCTGTCAAAATAGCCACTGCCACATCCGCCAGCTGGCGGAGAGCAACTATAATCCGTAGATGGCGTATAACTGCCACTACTATAACTGCCTGTATTTCTGCATGAACAGGAACCATAATCCCAATAGGAATTGGAACCGCAACCGCTTGCAGGAGAGGTACAAGAACCGTAAGTATCAGTAGGGCTTGTGCGGATACAACCCTGGCCATCCCAATAATACCCTGGACCGCAGCTGGATTGGGTTAAGTTAGGAGAATAGTAGGTATTAGATAATCCGCTTGGCACATAGGTTGGTCCATCAGACATGCACCAGCCACCGGAATCAGACATCCAATGGTAGCCTGAAGGACACTGTCCGGGGCTGACAGGTTTAGGCCCTGAGCCGGGAACTGTGCCGGCAGGAGGAGTGGTAGTGTAAGATGTAGGGGCTGTGCCATAATAACTGGGCGGGCTGTAAGAGTAAGAAGGATAATTAGGGCTGGAACCTCCGACAGGATAACCATAAGTGGCAGGCGGTGCTCCCGGGGCAGTATAGTAAGGGCTGTATGGTGTATATCCTGCTCCGGTGCCTGTCGGTGTGTAAGAATAGGCAGAGTTATAATTGCCCCCATTAGACATACACCAGCCGCCTGAGTCATACATCCAGTGATAACCATTAGGGCAAATTCCGACAGTTTCAGCTTTTGGTCCCTCGCCATAAATTAAGGGCTTGCCGTCTGTAACAACCTGGTTAATATTGGTAGGGTTAGATCCTGGTCTATAGTATGAGTTGATTGGTATGGATGCTCCCGGAGCAGGACAGGGAGTATTGGCAGGGAAAGGTGGGGTGGGCAGGAAACAGGCAGTTGCCTGATCTCTTACCCCAAGGCTGTATGAAAATGCTTCAATCCTGGCCAGCTCAGGAGGTAAAATTGCATTAGGATTCCTTCTTCTAAAATCCGCCACCTGCTGGAAGGATTCTTTGGTAGGTTTAAATTCTTCCTGCAGGGTGGCAACAGCCAGTACAATATCCTTCCGGTTTTGAAAATCTTCCAGACGGATAATATCAGGCCTGATAGTTTGTGATACTTCATTAATCCTGGTTAATTTTACGTAAGGCCGTACTTCTGCAGGGACATTTCCTCCTGCCGCAAAAGTTTTTTCAAATTCTGCTAAGTTTTCAACGATTTGCTCATTTTTTTCATCTATCTGGCCAATTTTATCTTTTTGTTCAGCAGATTCAGTAATCTCCTCCAGTTTTTTCAGTTCGGCAATTTTAATTTTAGACGCACGGTCAATTGAATCAAAGTCTTCATTTAAGAAACTGGTATCTGTTGGGGTTAAACCGCCACTTGCCAACAGGGAACCGGTTTTGAGCCTGATCTCAACTCTGGAGTCTGCCTTCAAAAGATCCTTTTTGTCTTCTTCGCGCTCGCCCTGTTCCGCATCGGTGCGGCGATC
>CAZFZP010000011.1:7107-18683 GCA_964523515.1 uncultured Gammaproteobacteria bacterium | reverse complement strand
AAGAATTTTTCTCTTAACTCATTAGATGTCATGAAAGTATTTTAACAGAGAAGGGAAAATATTGTCATTCTGAACTTGTTTCAGAATCTTACTGAATAAATTTAAAAGTAGCCAGCATTTTATCAACCATATCTAAATATTCTCCAGAAGCTCCCATAAGTTGATAAGTATAGCCATCTATTTCTGTTTCTCAATAACTTTGATATCTAAATTCCATTTATACCTTTCAAAAACAATTCTGGTCTTAGAAAAGAAATCTTCTTGTCCTAAAACACATTTGAAAGGGGTATTTAATTGGTTACTAAATCTTACAGGGATATCCAATCTATAACCTCCTATTTCTATAGTGATTTTTGATGGATAACATAAAAATACAGATCCATTTATTCCAAATGACTTTTCAAATTTTACATTACTTAAATCAATCTCTAAAAGTTGAGCTATTTCCATAGTTAAATATGAATAATCCGCTCCTGAATCAACCAGGCTAAAAATGGGAAGAGTAGATCTATCTTTATGGATAAATTTTATTGGTACCAGAGGTCTTTTTGTATCTTTGGGAGTTCCAGATAACGTGGTATATGGAAAATTCATGAAGTACTTGTAACAAATCCCCGGTAATTTCTGGCAGCTGGGATTAAAACAACATCATCACGGTTTTGCTTATTAACTTTATCAGTAACTTCTTTCAAACTCTTACCTGAAGCAACTACTTTTTTATAATCAGAAGTAATAGCCACCCAACCTGAAGAAAAGTTTTTCAATAGTTTTGATAAATTTATTGTCTGCATATGCTTATTTTACCATGTTCCTACAAGGTTTTTTTGAAGAAACGGCGGGAATTGGATACTGGAGTATGAGCCACACTTGAAGCAGCTTTAGAAATTTTTTTAACACCACTTTTTAATCTTTCTACTTCTTCATCCACCTCTAAAATTTCATTTAATCTCTTTAGCGTCTTAGTTAAATTTTTCAAAATAAAAAATACCTGCAGTCCGGTTAAGGATAAAAATATTCCCAGTAGCATGATTAAAAATATTAAACTGATTTGTAGAAAGTCCATGTGGGTAAATGTAACACAATTAGCTAATTATTTCTAGAAAAAACAGTCCTTTCTATTTTAACAGTTTTACCCTGCTTAGAAATTGCACTGACTACAATTATATTTGCACTTTCAGCCATTTTAATTTCTTGCGAAAAATTACCTCCTAAATCTACTTCTACTGCTTGGTTATTAATAGTTACTTTGGATTCCGGATCAGTTTTACCTACCACTTTTACAGTATCAGATACCACATAGGTTTGATCCTGTGGCTCTTTGAGCTCCAAATATGGCACTCCTACTAAAAACCTGTATTCTATCCAAAGATAAATAAAAAATATGATTAGTAGAGTAAAGACCAAACTAGATAAAACTTTAGTTGGGGTCAGCCTAAATCTTCTTTTATCCAGTGGATTAATCCAAGCTTGCAGAATCCGGGGGGGGTTTTTTTTATCAGAAAATTCTCTCCTAAAAACAGCCAGTAATTTTTCCGGATCCAGATGTAAAAATTTACTATAATTTCTAATAAAACCTTGTACAAAAGTAGCAGGGGGGAGACTATTATAATCACCTACTTCTAAAGCCTCCAGAAGTTCTTTCCTAATTTTGGTAGCTTTTTCAACTTCTTCTAAGGTATAGAATCTGGCAAGCCTGGTTTCTTTTAAAATTTGTCCAACAGTCTGCATTGAAAGGATTATACCTCACTTGCTGGTTGTGATCTTTGTTGTAAATATTCCTCTGCATTTCTAACTAAAACATCCCGGGGTTTGGCTCCCTCCCCTATCCCCACAATCCCTGCCTCTTCCAATTCATCCAAAATCCTGGCAGCTCTGGCATAACCAATCCGGAGTCTTCTCTGCAACAGTGAGGCTGAAGCCCGGTCATATTGACAAACAGTTTTAACAGCCTCTTCAAATAAGTCATCCTGTTCTCCACTACCTTTTGCTCCTACCCGACCCAGAGGCATTTGAGTAACCTCTTCTGTATATTGCGGGGCAATACCGCTACTTTTTAAATGTTTGATTAAATTATTAACTTCGCTGTCTTGTAAAAATACACCCTGAATACGGATTGGTTTGGCAGCATCTGGAGGTAAAAATAACATATCTCCACGGCCTAATAATTTTTCTGCCCCAGGAGTATCGATAATTACCCTGGAATCAATCATTGAAGAAACATTAAAGGCAATTCTACAAGGAATGTTCGCTTTAATTAACCCGGTAATCACATCTACTGAAGGCCGTTGTGTTGCCACTACTAAATGTATACCAGTTGCCCGGGCCAACTGGGCAATCCTGGTAATGGCATCTTCCACTTCAACCGGAGCAAACATCATCAAATCTGCTAATTCATCAACCAAAATCACAATATAGGGCAAAGCTTGAAAACCTGACATTTCATTATAACCTTGGATATTTCTGACACCGACTGATTGAAATAGCTTATATCTTCTATCCATTTCAGCCATCGCCCATTTTAAGGCTGACAAAATTTTTTCCGGCTCGTTAATCACCGGGGTTAAAAGATGGGGGATGCCATTAAAATTAGATAATTCCACTCTTTTAGGGTCAATTAAGATCAACTTAAGTTCATCAGGAGAATTCCGAAAAAGCAATGAGACAATAAATGAGTTAATCAACACTGATTTACCTGAACCGGTAGTACCGGCAATCAAACAGTGCGGCATCCGGTCTAAATCTACAACCATGGAACGGGAAGCTGTATCACGGCCTAAAGCTACAGCCAGTTTAGATTTATGTTTGGCCATTTCATCTGAGCTTAAAATACTTTTTAAACCTACTATCTCCAAAGAATGGTTTGGCACCTCAATACCCACTAAAGACTTACCTGGAATTGGGGCTTCAATCCTGACTGTACCGGTTGGAGTAGCCAAAGATAACGCCAGATCATGTTGCAGATTAGCAATTTTAGAAATTTTAGTCCCGGCGGATATTTCCAAAGCATATTGGGTAACTGCCGGGCCTCCATTTACCTCAGCTACTCTGGCTTGTACACCAAAAGATTCAAGGGTTTTTTCGATTACCCCGGCGTTTTTCTTAACATCCCCCCTGTCTGCAGAAGAACCAACCTTTTCTGATAATAGGGAAAGTGGCGGATATTTCCAAACAGTGGTTTGTCCGGCTATATTTTGGACCAGTTGATCAGCCATAATCGTATCATTTTTGGGAGTAGGCTTGATGCTGTTTTTAGACCTATCATCTACTCCGGAAACCTTGATAGCAATATTTTTTGCCTCAAAGACGCGTGGACTATTTAAGAGTCCTAAAATTGGACTGACTAATTTTTCCCGGAAAAAAACGAAAACTGAGACAAAGATTCTAATTATCTGGGTTAAGGTAGTATTAAACATTACTACTACTCCCACCAAAAAGACTCCTGAAAGCAAAATTAATGTGCCCAGGGGGGTGATAAATGAAGAGAGTTGTAACCATAAACTATTACCTAAACTTCCAGCCTGATTGGGAGATACAGGTGTAGTAAGCCCTGCCATTGCTAAAATAATTAAAACCAGTCCCAGCAATACATTTGTTTGGGCAAATGACCATCTTATTTTTTGTAAAACTAAGGCAGATAATATAAATACCAAAGGGGAGAGGAAGCTTGTCCAACCAAACATCCCAAATAAAAATTCATGCCAAAATGATAATGTAGGAACTTTTGTTGCAAAGGTAACTGCTGAAAGACCAGCTAGTATTAAAGAAACTAACGATGCTACTGCCACAATGGTTTTTTGATGCAACCTTAATCTGGGGATTCTATAAATTGATCTTCTTCTAGACATATTGTAAATATATTATATCATAAACTATGGGCTATACCTCCACTACTATAGGTAGTATTAATGGCCTCCGTTCTGTTGCATGATAGAGAAATTTCTCCAGATCATCTTCAATCATCCTTCTCATAAATCTCCAATCAGAGATATTTTTACCATGCTCACTTAAACTCTTTTTAACCACCCGCCTTGCTTCATCTAATAGGGCTTCTGAAGCCTTTTCAAATACAAATCCCCGGGAAATAATATCCGGCTCTCCTTCTAATCTACCACTTTGATGGCCAATTGGGATCACCACAATTACTACCCCTTCTTCACTCATAACCTGCCGGTCCCGCAAAACCACAGTCCCAACATCTCCTACTCCCAGTCCATCCACAAAAACATTTTGCACTTCTACTTTACCATCAATTTTAATACCGCTTCTATCTAGGTTGATAACTGATCCATCTACTACTTCTAAAATTTGTTCTCTTTTATAGCCTAATTCCTGGCTCATTTTAGAATAAACTTTCATATGCCGATAAGTTCCCCCAATCGGCAACATATATTTTGGTTTAATTAAATTAATCATTAGTTTTAATTCATCCGCAGCTGCATGACCGGAAACATGTAGGTCAGAAGTAATAGCTGAGTAGTAAACATTTACGCCGATTTTAGTCAAGTTATCAATCAAAGCGCTTTGAGCAGATTCAGTAGAAGGAATTGGATCAGCTGAAAACACCACACTATCACCTTCTCTAAGCCTCACCTGTTTATGTTCACCATTGGCAGCCCGGGAGAGAGCAGAACCAGGCTGACCTTGAGACCCGGCAATTAAAGCTAAAATTTTATTTGGAGCAAAAGAAGCAACCGCATCTCCGGTAATAATTACATTAGGCGGCACATCTAAATATCCTAAGTCTCTCGCCACCTGAAAATTAGCTTCAAAAGAACGGCCAAGCAAAGCCACTTTGCGGTTTGCCTTTAAAGCTACATTAATCGCCTGCTGCATCCTAGAGACATTTGAAGAAGTCATAGTAATAAACAACTGGCCGGCAGTCTCTTGTTCTGCTTTAGCAAAAGAGTCTTCAATAGATTTTTCAGATTTATTGAATCCGGGTTTTTCCACCCTTAAACAATCCATTAAAAGCAGATCAATCCCTTTGGTGCCAATTTGAGCTATTTTACTTACATCAGTTACTTGGCCGGAAACCGGGGTCCAATCAATTTTAAAATCAGCTTGATGAATAATATTACCAACCGGAGTTTCAAGTAAAATTCCCATCGAATCAGGTACAGAATGGGACACTTCATAAAAACTGGCTTTAAAAACCCCTAAAGTTAGGATTTCATCCATTTTAACCTCAAAGATTTGATTTTTGGGTAAATTGTGTTCAGTAAATTTAGTTTTAATAAAACCGGCAGTTAGTTTTCTGGTATAAATTGGTACCTGAAGCTCCGGCCAGATAAAAGGTAGCCCGCCAATATGATCATCATGTCCATGAGTTATTAAAATAGCTTTAATCTTCTGCTTTTTATCCCGCAAATAACTAATATCCGGAATAACTAAATCAATTCCTGGCATCGCCTCATCCGGGAAACCTACTCCACAATCAATAATGACAATATCATTACCATATTCATAAACATACATATTTTTCGTCACATCACCCACCCCACCCAAGGGAATAAGTTTTAATTTACCATCCTGTTTTGGTCTAAAAATATTCATAATTTTGTTTTACAAAATTTCAAGCTCTGCTTTAGATCCAAAGGGTCGCAAGCTCTGCTTATTGTGTTAAATACTCTCCTATATTTTGTAAAGTGATTTTAAAAGGGCCACTTTTACCCTCTACCAATTCCCGGGCAACCTTGCGACAAACTCCCTCTAAAGCTCTCTCTAAAGATCTAATTCCACCATCAAAACCCAAAGGCCTAATTATTTGTGGCCAAGCCTCATCAACTATTATAACCTGATCTGTTCCAACCCCGGTTTCTAAAATTGCCTTAGGCAATAAATAATTCTTACCTATCATAACTTTTTCCGGGTCAGAATAGGAAGGCATCATAATTGGCTCTAACCTATCCATCACTGCAGTGGCAATATTGGAGGTGTTATTGGCTGTGGCTATAAAAAGCACCTTTGACAAGTCAAAGGTAAAACTTAGATAGTGATCTTCAAAAGCATGGTTTTGTTGTGGGTCTAACAGTTCTACTAATACCCCCATAATATCAGCCTTACCTGCAATTTCAATTCTATCAATTTCATCAAGTAAAATAACCGGATTATTCACACCAACTGATATTAAAGCTTTCATAATTTGACCGGCTTCTGCATCTGATTTAATTCTAGATTGTCCCCGAAGTTGGGCAGCATCACCTAATCCTCCAAAGGGAATCCGGACTATTTTTCTACCCAAACTTTCCGCAATGGAATAAGCAATGGTGGTTTTACCAGTTCCCACTAAACCTACAAAGAGTAAAATTGGAGCCCTAAAATCTTTTTCAACCGGATTTTTTGAATGTAAAATTAAGACTGATAAATATTCTAAAACCCTATTTTTTAACTCTAACAAGCCATAATGGTTTTTATCCAAAATCTGTTTAGCCCGGTTTAGATCCAAAATATCCTGGGAGGATTTATTAAAAGGTAATCTTGTGACAAAATCTATATAAGAAGATAGCCTTTCAAGTTCTACTCCAGTGCCGGGAAATCTTAATAAATTAAGCAGTTTTTCTTCTATCTCTTGAGGCAAAACAGCTTGGATGATCTTTTGTTTTAAACTTTCAATATCTTGAGCAGCATCCATTCGTATTTAATATTCTACCTCACTAACCAAACTATATAAAGTGTTTACTAGCTAAGCTCTGCAGTGAATTGCAGGGGAACACGTTTATTTTCTGTATACATCTTGTGAACCCAATCAACCAATATTGGAGCTGTTGATTGAATCGCAGGATTAGGCTTATATGGTCTGTAATGTGCCTCTGCTTGTTGAGGATATCTTGAAAGAAATGAACCACTCAAACCCAAAAAACCCACCTCGATATCGCCAAGTTTTACAGAAGGCATAGCTAAATCATGAAGTCTCATACTTTCAGGAAACATAGTGAAGGCTACCATGACAACATCTTCATCTCTATTTATTTGAACTCTAAGTGCATTAGGATCTTCTTTTACAGGCGAACGGGTAGGTAACACATTGTCTGGCCCCTTCCGAATTCTAATAATTGAGCCATCTGCTAAAACTTTCCTTTTGTAAATTCGGGGTGAGTCTTGATCTGGATGATCAGGGTCATTCTCCATCTCATCAAACATAGATTCAATCTTTTGATAAACTTCTTGAATCTTCCTTAGCTTTTCTGAACCTAGTGTTTCTGACATATTTGTTTCATTTATTTTCTAATTCTATGGGGGACTGAAGAGCGATGCTTGGGGTGATCTATTAATCCAAGAAGAAAGGGTACAATAAATAATATCCCTACAAGAATTAAAAGAGGATAAATACCTATTATTAATAAAAGTTCCACTACTTCGATATTCATAAATTCCTCTCTTTTGCTACGCGATGCAAATAAATAGCTGTAGCCAGTAGCAAGATTACTATAATGAAGTCTACCATAAATACTGCTCCTATCGCAATTGGTGAAAAATCTTTTAGAAAATAAGCAATCAATGGAACCCCTAAAATCCCTTTAGCCACATCTATTAAAAAGTTAGAGAAAATTTTAAGTTCGTCAGCATTAAATTTACGCGGTAGCAACCTCATTATTACCTGTTAAATCCGCCGCGGGATCCGCCACCGCCACGATTTCTGTCTCCTCCACCTCTTGAACCACCAAATCCACCTCTGGAACCAAATCCGCCTCCAGGTTTTGTACCAAACCCGGAACGTGATCCTCCACCAAATCCGCCTCTTGATCCACCAAAACCTCCTCTACCTCCACCAAATCTTGGCCTATCCCCACCTGCTCTCGGTTCTCTTGGCCCTCTTTCACCTTCTGGTTTAATATCATCCCCAAATAACATAGACAAAGAAATTTTACCCTGATCATCTACCCCTTTAACCCGAACTTTAACTATTTGTCCCTCAGAAACTACATCTTCTGGTTTTTCGACATATCCAGTTGACATCTCAGACACATGGACTAACCCATCTTTACCGGGTAATATCTCTACAAAAGCTCCAAAAGGAGCAAGCCTGACAACTTTTCCTTCATACTCTTCTCCAACCGCTACAGTTTTAAACATTCCTTGGACTGCTTCCATAGCTTGCTTAATAGATTCCTCAGATGTAGCAGAAACCATTACAGTTCCATCATCTTCAATATCAATTTGAGCTCCGGTTTTAGCAATGATACCATTAATATTTTTACCGCCTGGGCCAATTAACATGCCAATTTGATCTGTTTGAATATGAGTCACTTCAATCTTGGGGGCATACTTTGAAATCTCACTTGGAGTAGGAATAATTTTGTTCATCTGCTCAATAATAGATTCACGGGCTGCCTTACCTTGTTTTAAAGCCTCTTCAACTATTTCAAAACTCAAGCCTTCCAATTTTGTATCCATTTGAATAGCAGTTACCCCATTTACAGTTCCGGCTACTTTAAAATCCATTTCTCCATAAAAATCTTCAATCGCCCTCATATCAGTAATCACCTGAAATTTTTGCTCATCTGATAACAACCCCATAGCTACCCCGGCTACTGGTGCCTTAAGTGGCACTCCGGCATTTAGCATGGCCAAGGTGGCAGCACAAAGGGCTGCTTGTGAAGTAGAAGCATTAGCTGCCAAAACTTCTGATACTATCCTAATAGCATAGGGAAACTCTTCACCTTGAGGCACTACAGCTTTTAGGGCTCTTTCACCCAAAGATCCATGTCCAATGTCACGCCTAGATGGAGCATTTATTCTTTTGACTTCACCAGTAGCAAAAGGATTAATTCCCATATTGTAATAATGCATAAATTTCTTTTGCTCTTCTCCATACATCCCCTCAATAGTTTGGGCTAAAGACGGCGCGCCTAAGGTTGCAACAGATAATACTTGGGTATCACCTCTACTGAACAAAGCTGAACCATGGGTTCTTGGTAAAATTCCCACTTCCATACTAATTTCTCTGACTTCATCCATTTTTCTGCCATCAACCCGTTTACTCTTACCTAAAACAGTCTCTTTCATAATCTCTTTGGCAACATTATCAAAAATACCAGAGACAACATCGCCTGACATGACATCTTTGTATTTTGTAACCAGTTCTGCTTTAATAAAATCACCAGTTGCTTCATGCCAAGGATGCTCGTTGTCAAATAAAGCTCCTTCAATTTTTTCTTTAGTAAGTTTTTTAACCTCAGAAAGTAAAACTTCTTCTATCTCTTCTTGCAAAGTAGAGTATGTTAATTTTTCCTTACCTGCTTCTTTTGTAAAATCTTCAATTAAACTAATAATCGGCTGAGCGCTTTTATGGGCTTCTTTAATAGCTGCCAAAATCGTGTCATCCGGCACCTGTTTGGCTTCAGCTTCTATCATCACAACTTTATCTTTATTGGAAGCTACTACTAAATCCAAATCCATTTGTTCTAATTCTTCCATAGTTGGATTGACCACAAAATTATCCTCTCTGGTGCTAATCCGGACTGCTCCCAGTGGACCATGCCAAGGCACTGAGGAAATTGACAAAGTAGCTGATGTGGCAATCAACCCTAAAATGTCCGGATCACTCATCTGGTCGATAGATAAAACAGTAATAATTACCTGTACTTCATTCTTGAAATCTTTGGGAAAAAGTGGTCTGATAGAACGGTCAATCAACCGACCTGTTAGTGTAGCTTCATCAGAAGGTCTGGCTTCTCTTTTAATAAATTTAGAAGAGGAAATCCTACCTCCGGCATAGTATTTTTCAACAAATTCTACTGACAGAGGAAAATAACCCTTATCTTCAGTTAGGGGTTGGGTGGCAACCGTGGCCAATACTACAGTCTCACCCCAAGAAGCCATCACAGCAGCATCAGCTTGGCGTGCAAGCTTACCGGTTTCAAGTTTTAATGGTCGGCCATTTAAGTCGATCTCTTTTGTAACAATTTTGTTCATTCTTTTCTTTTTGTCATCCTGAGTGTAACGAAGGATCTCTAGGTTTATCCTAGATATTTCTGAAATTAATTCAGAGATTCTTCACTGCGTTCAGAATGACATTTATTTGGGTTTGGAAACTGTAGAAGAGATATCTAGCTTTCAGTCTTCAGCTGTCAGCTTTCAGACTTTTTTATCTGATGACTGACGACTGATAGCTGATGACTACTTAACTCTTTGCAATCCCCAAATCCCTAAACTTTCTTTATTATACCATAACTATCTGGCCAGTCCCAATTTTCCAATTACCTCTTGATACCTATTTTCCTCTTTTTTGAGCAGATATTGCAGTAATCTTCTTCTTTTATTAACCATAGATAAAAGTCCCCTTCGGGAATGAATATCATGTGTATGTTCCTTAAGATGAGCAGTTAAATTCTTAATCTGTTCAGTTAAAAGCGCTACTTGTACTTCAGGGGATCCGGTATCACCATCTTTAGTAGCAAACTGTTTTATTATGTTCTGTTTTGTTTTGGCATCAAGTGGCATCTTGTTCCATCCTTTCTTTTATTAAATGGGAATACATCGGTGGAAAGACGTAATTCCTTTAGCTTGAGTATTCTATCAGAATCTTAAAAAAGATGCAACTATTAACCTACTGAACTACCTTTGAAAACTTTTGGAGTTAACCAGTCTGGTTCTATTTCAGATTCACCAATTACCCGCTCACCGGATGGCCGTTCTTCAGGTGAAGGTATATTTTGTTCTGATTGCACTACAGGTGGCACAGTAAAATTTTGTATATGGTCATCTTTAGGGATTAAGGCGCTTAAATCAAATCCCGCAACTGGCTGAGCAACCGATGAAGGAGCAGGCATACTAACTGGTGGTGTTGATAAAACCTGGGGTTTTTTGCCTCCGGCTCGCAAGCAGTTAGCTACTGCCATAAAAGTATCTGCGCTTACACGATCGCTAGTTAAATTATTCGTCGCATCAAATATGCCTGTTAAAATATTAGAGGCAGTATCAGCATTATATGGTAAACCAAGGTCAGCAATAAACGATTGCACTATTTCTGAAACAGCCACTGCCCCCCCGTCAACAATATTAGTTTGGCCAAAATTTCCATTGGCAGGATTACTATCAATATTAACCAGATGAATATTACTAAAAATCTGTGGGTTTGAGGTATAGATACCTCCCAAATCATTTAAGCTAGAACTCCCAATTACAAAGATTAAATTAAAATCTCCATTTTGATACTCAGGAGTAATTTTTTGGGGCTGAAATGTTTGACCGGATCTGACATGAAAGACTAAATTTAAATCATAACCTTGCGGATACCAATCAAGATTCTCTAACGCTGGAATTGGATTTTCCGGTTGGTTAGGTTTTACTTCCCCTTCCAGTTTTAAAATAAAATGGCCCCCACCACTTTCAGGTAAAGTATTTTTGATTTGATCAATTCCAAACAGATGAGCTTGACCTACCCTAATAGTATCAGAGGAAACTATAGTAACTTTTTTACCTTGCTGGTTTAAAGAAAACATTAAAGATAGCCCTGCTGCTAATCTATCAATATCCAAACTGGCGGGTAAAACAATTAAAATATTAGCAGCCGCAGGCAGCAGGGTTTTTACTTGGGGAAGTTGTGCGTCGTATTTTATCGATGCCAGGATTTT
>CAZFZP010000011.1:6560-7097 GCA_964523515.1 uncultured Gammaproteobacteria bacterium | reverse complement strand
AACAAAGGAAAGAAAAAATTGTTGAAATTTTTAGGTTAAAAAAATTATTAAAAGAACAGATGAAAGATCTATCTTCGGGTCAGTTAACGCGGGTTAACTTAGCCAAAGCTTTTATTAATTACCCCAGGATTTTACTATATCACCCTATATAATTCAACTATATCTCCAATTTGGAAATCTATCACTGGGTCAAACATCATTCCACAATCTTGTCCTTTTTCTATCTTATTTACCTCTTCCCGGGCTTTTTTCAAAGATTTTAACTTCACTTCTCCTAAAATTTCTTCTCCTCTTTTAATTCTGACTTTGGAATTTTTAGTAATTCCACCCTCTAAAATTCTACACCCAGCAATTCGGTCGTTCTTCCCAAAGGGAAATTGCGCAATAATCTCTGCCTTACCTAAAATCTCTTCAATCTTGCCAGGCCTAATCATTCCTTCTACTACTTCTTCCATCTCCTCTAAAAGCTCATAAATAATATTGTAGTTTCTAATTAAAACATGATCTATATCAGAAATTTTTTGGGCTGTCGGGGCC
>CAZFZP010000011.1:4891-6495 GCA_964523515.1 uncultured Gammaproteobacteria bacterium | reverse complement strand
TAAATCCAATCACAATAGCTTTAATACTGGAGGCTAATTTGACATCAGATTCACTAATGTCTCCAACTCCGCTAGAGGCAATCTCCACCATCTTTTTCTCATCGTTAAATTTATTTAATCCATCTTCTATAGCCTCTAAAGATCCCTGTTTATCAGCTTTTACTACCACCTTTAACACCTCAGAATCATCCTGTCTTAACCTGTCTACTAAAGTTAAAATCTGTTGAGAAATTTTTGCCTTTGCCTCTTCCCCAAGCATAGCTCCTACTGGTGGCACTGCTTCTAAACCTAAGATCTCAACCGGCATAGCAGGCCCAGCCAAGTCTACAGATTTCCCGGCAAAATCAAACATCCCTCTAATTTTTCCCTTAACTCCCCCAATTAATACCTGGTCACCTTTTTTTAAAGTGCCGTTTTCTACCAAAATAGTAGCGATAGAACCTTTAAATTTATCCAGAGATGATTCAATTACTACTCCGGAAGGAGGAAGAAAAGGGTCTCCTTTTAACTCATTCATCTCTGCTACAAGCAGTATCATCTCCAAAAGCTTATCCACTCCTTCACCAGTTTTGGCTGAAAGTTGGATAATTGGCACATCTCCACCATATTCTTCTACTAAAACGTCCCTATCAGAAAGTTGTTTTTTGATCTTTTCCATCTGCACTTTAATATTTATTCCCGGTAGATCTATTTTGTTAACAGCTACAATCATTGGAACCTTGGCAGATTGAATGTGTTTGATAGCCTCCAAGGTTTGTGGCATTAAACCATCATCAATAGCCACTACCAAGATAGCAATGTCAGCTGCATTTGCACCTCTTAATCTCATTTTTTCAAAAGCAGCATGACCAGGAGTATCTATGAAAGTAATTGTTTTGTTATTAAACTGCATTTGATAAGCTCCGATATGTTGAGTTATACCACCATGTTCTTTTGAAGCTACAGAAGATTTCCTGATAAAATCAAGCAGGGAGGTCTTGCCATGATCAACATGGCCAAGGATTGTAACTATTGGTGGTCGTGTTTGTTCTGCCATAATTTTTTAGATGAAAAACGTTCATATCACTTAAGTTTTTCATCAGATTCAATTTTTTCTTTTTTCTTTTTAGTTTTAATAACTGGTTTGTCTTTTTTCTCCGTTGTTTCTTTAACTATGTCCTCTGCTGGTTTCTCCGTATCTTCCAACCCTTCAATATCAATCTTCCAACCTGTTAGCTTAGCAGCTAATCTCACATTTTGGCCACCTTTGCCAATCGCCAGAGACATCTGTAGAGCAGGCACTATAACAGTAGCTACATGTTCTTCCTCATTTAAATTAACAGTTACTTCCTTGGCAGGAGATAATGCTGCCACAATAAATCTAGCCGGATCTTCAGAATAGGAAATTATGTCAATTTTTTCCTCCCCTAATTCATTCATTACTGCCTGGACGCGGACTCCTTTTTGTCCAACCAAAGAACCCACTGGATCAACTCCATCTTGGGTAGAGATAGCAGCAATTTTAGTTCTGCCACCAGCCTCCCGGGCCACAGCTTTAATTTCTATTGATCCGGATTGAATTTCCGGCACTTCTACTGCAAACAACCCCTTGACTAGCGCCGCAT
>CAZFZP010000011.1:0-4881 GCA_964523515.1 uncultured Gammaproteobacteria bacterium | reverse complement strand
CTCTGCTACTTTCCCTAATCTCTTTAATATAAAACCGCAACCTTTGACCTAAATGGTAAAGTTCGTTTGGCACTTGTTCTGAAGGAGGCATTACCCCTTCAGCCCTACCTAAATCAATAAAAAAAGTATTTCCTTCCTGTCGTTGGATTGATCCGGAAATAACAGTTCCAACTTTATTTTCATACTCAGACATAATGGCCCCTTTTTCAGCCTCATGTAATCTTTGCAGTATTACCTGTCTGGCAATAGAGGCAGCAATTCTGGCAAACCCCGGTGGGGTAACATTTTTGGCACCATCTAAAATTGATATTTCACCTGTTACTGGATCAACTTTGGAAGTAAATTCCTCAAAATTTTCAGGGATCTCTTCGTTTCTTAAAGTTAAATCCTTTTTATAAGCAGCCAGGGCAGCAGTCCTGATAGCTTCCAAAACCACCTCAATATCAACCCCTTTTTCAGAGGCTATTTGATTTAATGCTGCTGCAAATTCTTTTCTAGCTTGTGCCATAGTTTTAAAAAAATAGGTGGGGCAAGCCCACCTCAAAATCCTATCATTAAATAACAACTGTATTCTACCTTTTTTGTAAAAAAAAGGCAAGGCCTCTGACTAAAACCAGCCTTTTTTCTTGGAAGATAAATTTTTTAACTCTTCATATAGTTGCTTTTCCTGTTTGGAAGGATTTTGAGGAATATTTAAATTCACTCTCACAAAATGGTCTCCATTCCCTGGTTGACCCAATTTAGCAATCCCTTTTCCTTTTAATCTCACTAAAGAACCTGGTTGGGTACCTGGAGGCACTTTGACTTTAACCTTACCAGACACAGTATTCACCTCAAAAGTGTCACCTAAAACCAGTTGGGGAATATTAATAGTTATTTCAGAAAAGATATCTGCCCCTTCCCTTAAAAATTCCGGGTTTCTGCCTACATTAAATACAATATCCATCTCCCCAAATCTCATCTTGGTTCCATTATCCACCCCTGCCGGAACTTTAATCTTCAACCTTTTTCTAGTTAATCTTCCCTGGTTATTTCTTTCCTCCACTTCAACTTCTTTAGTAACTCCACGGATTGACTCATCAAAAGTCAAATTTAGCTGATAGATGGGTCGTCTCCTCATTTGAGATCCAAACCCACCACCAAAAATCTGCTCAAAAAGGTCAAATGGGTCTTCAAATCCACCAAAATCAAACTGGACATTGGGGTTACCTCCTCCAAACGGATTACCACTTGAAGACCAAGAATATTGCTGCCCACCACCAAAGGGATTTCCACCACCTCCCCCAGCACCACGATTGAAAGCGTCGTGGCCAAACTGGTCATAAGATTGTTTCTTTTGTGGGTCAGAAAGAACTTGATAGGCCTCTCCTAACTCTTTAAACCTTATATCTGCTCCAGTAGTTTTATCTATATCAGGATGATGTTTTCTAGCCAGTTGTCTATAAGCAGACTTTATTTCTGCTTCACTTGCACCTTTTTTAACTCCTAAAATTTCATAATAATCACGTTTAGTCATATTTGTGTTTGTGTATTATAGCGCTCTCTTGACAAAAGTGCTAGTTTGTGATTAAATAAAAATAATCACGCCCCCGAGCAATCGGGGGACGATTTTTTAAAAACCCATATTTTCAACACTGATCTTAAATAAGCCTTTCTTTATTTCCCAAATCTCTCTACCAATATGTCCAGGTGCGTAAATAACAATTACCTGTTTCTTCTGATTAATTAATCGTTTATAAAGAGTGGCAAAATCACCATCTCCAGAAAGGAAAATGAAACTATCATATTTATCTAAATTTTCAAAGCAATCCAGAGCAATTTCTATATCAAAGTCGCATTTCCTACGGCGGATTTTCTGTCCTGCAATTTCGGCAACTAAAACATATTTAACAGGTTTGGTAATAATTTTATAACCAATACTTTTAGCAATTCTTAGAAATTTTCTGGACTGTTCGTTTTGGTCAGTACCATGATACAAACTAATGTCTTTTATCTCTTTATGAGATTTTAAATATTTATAAAGTTTTCTAGGATTAACTTCATCTTTTAAAGATTTTTTCCAACCATAAACATTAGCCCAATCTACAAACACAGCAACTCTACCTCTTAATCTTAACCTAAATCCGATCATATTCTTAGCATAACATCTTTCGCTGTTTCTAACCTCAAACTTCTAATTATGATTCCACAATAGATTCTAAAACGAAGTGCACCACCTAGGGTAAAATTATACCTAGGAAGGAGGTGTACTTGATGAATAAATATAAACATCTAAGTTTGGAAGAAAGAGAAAAATTAGTTGCTTTTAAAGAGGCTGGATTATCCTTAAGAGATATTGCTAAAAGATTAAGTAGATCTCATTCAAGCTTGGTGAGAGAATTAAAAAGGAATAAAACAGGAGCTGGTAAAAGATCAAGGGAGTATCTCATATTTAGGTACATTCCATGTAGGGCTCATCAGAAGGCAGTTAAAAGAGGAGTTAAACAAAGAGCTAAAGCTCCTTTAAAGGAAACATTAATCTGGCTGTATGTGAGGGAACATTTAAGAAAGCTATTTAACTGGACTCCTGAGGAAATATCAGGAAGATTACCTAAGATTCATCCAGGTAAAAGTATCTGTACTGAAACAATTTACCAATACATCTACTCAAAAGCTGGAAAGAAATATAAACTTTGGGAATGCTACCTAATACCAGAAGAAAAAGGATGAAAAAAGGTGGCAGAAGGGTTGCTAGAGCCTCAAAAATACCCGATGCCATCTCAATTGACCTAAGGCCTGAGATAGTCAGCCAAAGAACCAGAGTTGGAGATTGGGAAACAGATAATGTCATTGGTAAACAAACAGATAAAATTGCCCTGTCTGTAACTGTTGAGAGATTGACCAGGTTAACAATACTGTCCCTTACCAGAAAAACAGCCAGGTCAAAAACTGAAAGCTTAATAAGAAGATTGTCTACATTTCCTGATACAGTAAGGGAAACTTTAACTGCTAACAATGGGGCTGAGAATACCAATCATCAGGAAATTACTAACAGTTTAGGATTATCTGTTTTCTTCTGTCATGCCTACCACTCATGGGAGAAAGGGACTGTTGAAAATACTAATGGCAGGATCCGAAGGTTCATCCCTAAGGGTTTAAGTATTGACGGATTAACTGAGGTTCAGATTAAAGAGTTGGAATACAGATTAAATTCAACTCCCAGAAAATGCCTTGGATATTTGACACCATATGAGAAAATGAATGAGGTATTATCCTAAGTAAGTGGTGCACTTCCACCTAGAATGTACGACCAATCTAAAACATTTTGTAATAATCTTATAGTTTTAGGTTCAATTGGTGCTTGACAGATGACTTATAGTATGGTATACTTAGTTACATGAATCTAGAAGTTCAAGGAAAAAGAATATTTGTAAGTGGTAGAGCAGGTGGTACTGGTAGTGGTGAAGCTGTAACTACAAAAGTTGTGGGTACGATGAGACCTACACATTCAATAAGACCATTAACTATGCGCGAACTCTATCAACCATTGCCAAAACACTTATTATATATAGGTAAAGATGGTCATTATTATAACTCTGTTGGAGCCTTAAGAGATGCTAATCGCTTTTATTTCCTATATAAAAATCCTAAGATTTTCAAAAAAAGATAATTACTCTTCTTTTTTAGCTTCTTCTACCACTTCACCCTCAACAGCTTCCTCAGTTTTAGGAGCTTCTTCCTTTGGCTCGCCGGAGCCATCAGCGGAGGCGGCATCACCTGCAGGTTGTTCTGCTCCAGGTTGACCATCTTTTCCTGGCTGAGAATACATAGCCGATCCTACTTTTTGTAATACCTCCCCCAATGCATCACCTTTTTTCTTAATATCATCAATATCCTCACCTTTCAGCGCCTCTTTTAATTCATTTAGCTTTTGCTCAACTTCTGTTCTTACTTCAGCAGAAACTTTATCCCCATTCTCTTTTAGAGTCTTTTCTGTCTGATAAACTAACCCATCTGCAATATTTTTAGTTTCAATTCCCTCTTTTTTCTTTTTATCTGCTTCTGCATTAGCTTCAGCATCTTTGGTCATTTTTTCTACCTCTTCTTTATCCAAACCGGTTGATCCGGTAATAGTTATTTTCTGCTCTTTTCCTGTTGCTTTATCTTTGGCAGAAACATTTAAAATCCCATTAGCATCAATATCAAAAACCACTTCAATTTGCGGTATACCTCTTGGAGCCGGGGGAATTCCATCAAGTACAAATCTACCTAATGATTTATTATCTGCTACCATCTCCCGCTCACCTTGCAACACATTAATTTCCACAGCAGGTTGATTATCTGCAGCTGTTGAAAAAACTTCTGATTTAGAAGATGGAATTGTGGTATTTCTGTTTATCAAAGGAGTTCTTACTCCGCCTAAAGTTTCTATTCCCAAAGTCAGGGGAGTCACATCCAATAAAAGCACATCTTTAACTTCCCCGCCCAAAACCCCTCCCTGAATTGCAGCCCCTACAGCCACCACTTCATCCGGATTAATGCCTTTGTGCGGTTCTTTGCCGAAAAAGCCTGAAACTGCTTTTTGCACAGATGGCATTCTGGTCATACCACCAACCAAAACCACCTCATCAATATCTTTTGGATCGTGTTTAGAATCCTTCAGCGCAGACTTTACAGCATCAAAGCTTTTATCAATCAAAGGCTTAACCATTGATTCCAGTTTGGCCCTGGAGAGTTTCATTTCCAGATGCTTTGGCCCTGAGGCATCTGCTGTGACAAAGGGAATGGAAATTTCCGCTTCCATGGAAGAAGAAAGTTCAATCTTGGCTTTTTCTGCAGCATCCCTTAACCTTTGTAAAGCTTGCCTGTCACCTTTTAGATCTACTCCCTCAGATTTTTTAA
>CAZFZP010000010.1:0-19343 GCA_964523515.1 uncultured Gammaproteobacteria bacterium | reverse complement strand
GGGAGAAAGAGTTCGGAATAACTTGCGTCTCCCGCTCCAAATTGATAGTTTTGAAAATTTAGCTTCAAGTATCTCATAAAATAAAGGGTGTCCCATCTCCCACCCAGTAGTTTAACTTCACTTTAGGCTCTAAATAGTTCGATGTAAACTTTATGTCAAGAGTTTATAGCAACCGTTTTATCCTTAATTAAATTCACTTGCTATTGACTTAGCAGTGCTGCTTTAACATTGGCCTCTGCAATTTTGTAATGTGCTATTTCTTCAGTAAGATAACCATAGAAATTATTTAATCTTACATCGCTATTTGGATCTCCTTTAAAAAATAAATTACCTCCATAATGACTTGCTGCATTCTTTGGGAAAGGGCTTTTACCTAGTTTTATTACATGTTCATAAGTCATACGTGTATAAACGCCGTTAATATTAAATGGACCCTTCTCAACTATATAAGGCACATCTTTAAATGGATTTACTCTGCTTGCTTTGTAGTTTGTTCCCCAGACTCGACTAGTTGTATCACCATATTCAAATTGAATCTTTCCGTCAGGAGTTAATTGATATTTAAATCCCACCGCCAAATTTAATCTTTGCCCTCCACCAGACTCCATTAAACCAGTCCCGTCAGGAAAAAATGCAAGACGATGGAGAAAATCATAAATTTGAGGACCAGCAACCCACCCAGTTGGAGAGCCACAAAGAAGTCGGACAGTTTCAGCCTCAGGATTTGGAACTAATAAGGCTTCATCTGGCATTGGTTTGACTAATTCTGACATGGCTGGATTATATCAGTTTTTATCCTACACCCTTTGTATAAGTGAAGTAGAGTCTGTCAATCATATTCCAGACTTCCCAAAAAAGTTCGGAATAACTTGCGTCTCCCGCTCCAGACCGGATAGGGCTATCCTTAAAGCCCTGAATAGCTTGATATATCGGGCTAATCAAAAAAGAGGTATAAGGTATCCCGTCTCCCACCTAATATTTTTCATAATTTTAGCTTCAAATTGGTTCGATTCCCATCTCTTGGTTAAGATATTTAAACGTTTGGATAGATTTCATCATAATTTCTACAACCAATATCTGACCTATTAGATAATCTGCCAGTTGTTGATACAATTTTGTCTTCTGGTTCTATTACGTCTGGAAAATGAGGCTTGTATACTACCTGCCATCTTGGAGTTCCAAAGCTGAACAAAAATACTCCATTATCAAAAGAGTCAAAGAGGTTAAAAGCAAAATCATATCTTGCCTCAGGAGTATCAAAACTAGTATTTAATGCTGAATCTGCAAGCTTAAGGAGAAGTTCATCAAGTTTATTATCACTATGTAAATCAACTAATCCTTGTTCTGGCACTCGTTGCCCTGGATGATATACTCCCGCCTGTTTTAGCACCTGTTCAAAACTCCATAGCGTCCTAACCGGTTGATCTGGCCGAAAACCTACAAAGAAGGGCAATCCTAAGCTGTGAAGAAACTTTGCAGGGATATATGATGCGACTTGTTCTTCAAGTCCTCCGATAAAACTTTGTGTAATTGCTCCTGTAGCATTGATCTCATCTTCATCTTCCCGAATAAACCTCATACCAAAGCCAAGTTTTTGTCCATCCTTTATTCTTTCTAAGTAGTACCCCTGCCTAAATGAAGACCTTCTCTTGGCCGCGACCCATTCTGGAGTCAAAGGTAAGAGTTGACCTACCTTCATTGGCTGTCTATGAATCCACTCGTGAGTTAAAGCTGTTAAAAAGAATGTTGCAGGGGTAGCTCTTTGACAATCAACAGTTGGTGCAAATTCACTTGCCTGGGCAGCACCCATTTTGTACCAGTCTTCTGTATAGCTACGTTCTCTAAACTTTTCTACTCCAACATATACTCCTGAAAAATGAGCAAAACCCCCACCGTCACTACGATAAGACATCTCTCTTTCTATTTCTGGATCAAGTTTTACATTTGGATAATCTCTTTTAAATTGCTCAGAGATAGGATGTGGATTGTCCTTATCCCATCTTCTAAACATTTCTCTTCGTTCAGCCACATATCCAGGATCGTTACTCGTAATTGGTCCCATTCGGTCGAATAGTTTTCTCAGCTCCTTATGCCATTCCTCCATGTTATCTACATCTGCCCTAAAGAAGTAAGTCTGGGCAACTAGCTGATCTTTGGGAATTGGTAATTTATATCTTTGATAAAAAGCCTCAGCTACCAGAGGAGTAATTTTTCTAGCCTCTTCAAATGTTACTTCGTTATCTCCTTTTTTGGTAACAAACTCACGTAATATCCGGGGAATAGTAATTTCAGGAGCTGTTACTCGCAGATCGGCTGGAATAGCTAAAGCAAGAGCGCTTAGTCCTACTAGTTTTAGTAAGCGACGTTTTGCTGGGTCTTCTACGTCGTGAAGGGAAGATGTTGTACGTTCATGCATAAATTTATTTTCGGATTATAGCATTTTTGCTTATTCATCTTTCTGTTGAGTTTGATACACTTCCATTAATCTGTTAAAATGAGAGAGGAATTGAGCGAGGAGCGGTTCCAAATAAAATGCATCTCCCGCTCCAGACGGGGCAGCAATAAAATACTGTCCTTTTTCTTTAGTTTTAGCTTCAAATTGTGGGTTCAATGTAAAATCTTTTATTCCAATCCTTTTGTGCCTAATCCAATTAACGAGAAGACGGGATTCAAACTCTATATAATTATCTAACTAAGTCTACTAATCTGCTCACTGGTATAACTACTGTCTGAATAGTAAGCTCTAACCAAGTAAGAAGTGCGAGTGTTACCAGAATATGAATTAAATATAGATTACGCCTATTCTTTAAAGTAAACTTTTTAGATTTAATTCCAATTAAAACGAATAGTGTTGATATAAGGAACTGAACAATAAAGAAAGTGATCATTAAATTTAAGTTTGGATCAGCCTTGTAGTCACTATAGAGTTTAACAATCTTTGGAAAAACATAAAAACTATCTATAGAGGTAACAATTAGTAACAGGAGTCCAATTATTAGAGCATAGAGAGTGAAATTGGTCTTAGTTCTGTCTCTAAAGAATGGAATGAATCCGAGTGGAAAATTAACTACTAGACCAATTTCCATTAATCGTATTATCAGCAGAATCATAATTTAATTATATCATATATATTCATGTATTTAGATTATTTTGATAGGTCCGCATTAAATTCAAAAAATGAATCAGGAGTTCGTCAAAAAAGAGTTCGGAATAACTTGCGTCTCCCGCTCCCCAGAAATCTTCTCCTATTGACTTCTGTACCATCTTCTTATAATTTATCCTTATGCGTGAGGCTGTAGTGTACATTAACCCCAACCAACACACTGGTCATATTAAAGACGCTGCTCATGAACTTACAGAAAGATGTGGAGATATCGTTGAACGTTGTTTACTTGGCATTGATCAGGTGGATCCTACGTATGCCGTACCTCACATACCTTTTAGACTTAAAATTGCTGTTAGACTACCTGAATTGAGGCAATCAGAGCGGGAAAGATGGCTAAAATCGGAAGACGTGGTTGGGTCAATTCTTCGTCAAGTTGGAATTAATTACAAACCAATAACAACAAGGATGAAAGCGTTATCTTAAAAAAGCCGTATTTGAAGGGGTGGATCTGACACAAGGATAAAAAATTACCGAAAAAACAATGAATTACCAAAAGAGGATTGATCTTCAAAAGGAACTTCCTTTACAATCTTCCCATCCTTATCATAGAAAACTGTGACCTGTCCATGAATAAAATCTACTCCGTGTAAAGTTGTATTGCTACTAATTCGTTCCCGACCAGGAAACACCTCAAAGTGATTTAAAAAACCCACAACCACATCTCTTATTTTACTAGTACACATTCTTTCCATTCTCAGGATTATAACATTTTATTAATAATGCAGTGCAGACTTATTGTAATCATTTTAATTTCCGTCAGTGAAATATCTGGTGTTATTGTTGCAAGTGACACCATTTTAAAAGTTTGCTAGAATCAAACTAGGGAAACGACCCTTAAAGGAGAACGAATGTATTTATCTAAACAAACATTTTTAGCATCTAAGATAACAAGTTCGTTAGATTCATTTTTTAAGATCAAAGATTTAGAAAAGGATCCAGCAATGAGTCATTTTGTACCACTGGTATATAAACGAAACCAGGATTGGAAAAAATTATTTGTAAAGGATTTTCAAAAACGTTTTAATGGTTTGATGATAAGAGGCACCAATAAAACACAAACAATATTTACTGCAAGCTTTCCGCATGATGAAATTCTTCAGCAATTTATATGTCAATCCCAAAAAGGAGATCTTCTTTTTCTTCATCATCCAATTCCGTTAGAAAGCGGCGATCCTAAAGGAAATTTGGGTAGGGGATTCTTGCCCATTAACCCCATGTTACTCCAAAAAATAATAAAAAAAGAGTTGTCTGTATATAGCTGCCATGCACCTTTAGATTATAATAAAAAAATAAGCACTAATAGATCCATCTCTGAAGCTTTACAGGCAAAGATTGAAAGAGAATTTCTACCGTACGGAAATGGTTATGCAGGATTAATTGCCACTATAAATCCAATTTCAATTACTGAACTAATTGCCAAACTAAAAATAATATTTAAAGTTCCATATGTTGATTTTGCAGGAAAGAAATTAGACAGAATTACTAGAATTGGCATCGTTGCCGGCGGTGGAGATGAAGTAGAATATTTACAAACGGTTCAACAACATGGTGCTCAAGCATATATTACAGGAGAAATATTTAGCCACTACAGTAGTGACTGGGGTAAACAAAATACAATAATTTTGAAAGAGTACATAAAAACAGTCAACATTAGCATAGTTGGTGTTTCTCATGCCGCTTCAGAATTTCTAGTGATGAGTTCTCAAATTCCCGAATGGTTTAAAGAAAAATTTGGATTAGATACTATTCCTTTAGCTCAAAGTAAGTGGTGGTTATAACTAATAAAACATACATGATTCTGCAACCGCATATAAAATGTAAAAGGGGTGACGTGGGAAGATATGCAATTATCCCTGGAGATCCTGCTAGAGTAAGGCTTATCGCTAAATATTTTGATAATCCCAAAGAAATAGCTTTTAATCGAGAGTTCTTAACGATAACGGGAGAATACCAGGGAGTTAAGATAACAGCAACCTCAACGGGTATTGGTTGTCCATCTGCAGCTATTGCAATAGAAGAGCTGTCAAATATTGGTGTGGATACCTTTATCAGAGTTGGAACTTGTGGATCACTACAAAGAGAGATTAAAGCTGGTGATCTAATTATTCCCATTGCCGCAATACGAGCTGAGGGAACTACTAAAGAATACGTTCCAATAGAATTTCCATCTGTGGCAACTCCAGAAATATACCAGGCATTAATTCAATCTGCAACGCAGCTTGGGTTTAATTATTTTACAGGCATTAATCGAACCCACGACGCCTTTTATGAACATGTGAATAATTTTGTCAGATGGGGAAATATCTATAATGATGATCGAATGAAAAACTGGAAGTATCCATTAGTTAGTTCAGAGATGGAATGCTCAGTAGTATTTTTACTACCAATGCTTCGGGGTTTACGATCAGGATGTATTCTTGCAGTTAATACACCTGAGCCTTTAGAAGATGTCGTCAAAGACCCAAACATGATTTATAAATTAGATGACTCGACTAATACTAAATTGGGTATCAAACAAGCAGTGGAGGCAGCCCTGAAGGCAATTTTATTATTAGATTAAAACAGAATTAATAACCTCTTCTATTTCTATAGGTAAAATCCCCAAATTACCACCCTCTCTTCTAAGTTTATCTATGAGCCTATCACCAACGTCATCTCTAAGTCGATGAGCATGCACTTGATTTTTTGCATAATCAACATATTTCATTAGACTCTGTTCATAAGATTTTATGCCCGTAATTAAATCCTCTTCATAACTCTCACTACCGAACTCTACACCTTCAAATTTATTACACCAATCCTCAATTTGTTCAAAATCTAGTTCCATTTTTCTGCGTAAAAAACTTAGTCCTTTAATCAGCTTTTTTAAAACATGTCTCTGTTTTCCTCTACCTGGCTCAACACCCTGATGGAAAATTACTATGGCAGCCATTAGGACATCAATAAATTTTTCTTGTAAACCTTCTTTATAGGGAATCACTGAGCTTAGAAGACTCGCTTCCATGGGTTTTTTCAATCCATGCATCCTAGATAAAAACGATTCTAGTCCAAATCCAAATTCATAAGCTTCCACGTTACCTGTGTCATTTTCAACACTAACCATATTACCCAAGTCCCGATACAAACTATCCTGATTGGATCTTGCTAGAAAATTTATACCCCTACCAGTTACATGGGGTATACCGTATTTCCACCTATAATAATTTTCTGGCCAAGTATTTTCTACTATTCTTATCCCATTATCGTGCCAATAATGAGATAAATCTTTATCCATTGAAGATGCCTCAACCAATAAATCATCTTGTGGAATTTTTAGTGTATTTGTTAGCAACTCATACGCTTCACCCGATACCTCATCTACTCTGCCAGGCGCAGATAATATACCGCACATTGTAAAATAATGGGTCCAGTCCGGTATTACGCTGAGATCAGTCATCTCGTCTAATCGTTTCGTACGAAGACATTTTTGTACTATACATATACCAGGAGATGGCACGCCTTGTTCAATAAATTTTTTTAAAGGAGTAATTGTAGCCCCCGTAAAAAGAACTGACCGGTCGTTGTCTGGTAATAAACTAGCTGAGGGTAAGTACGCATACCCACGTTCAGTATAAAAATGCAGAAACTGTTGTGTAATAAATTCTTGCCCTCCTTTTATATCAATGTTTGGCGAAATTTTTTCCATATCACAACCATGAATTATAACAGCCCTATAATATCATAGTTGACACCACACACCAAATTACTATGATATAATCCAGAGGATATGAGAAAGAAACTTTTAGGGATTTCTTTACTAATCATTGTATTCATACTAGGTTTAAATATTTTAGGCAGAAAACTTATCCCGCAACCCTCGACCCAATCTATAGAGTTATCTAATATCAGAATTGGCTGGCAAGTACCATGGGCTACTGAAGGACAATTAACTCAAATTCTAAAACATACTGAGATTCTTCAAAAAAATGGCCTTAAAGGTGAGTTCAAGGGATTTAACTCCGGACCACCTCTAAACGAAGCTGCGCTAGCCGGAGAAGTTGATGTTATATTTACCGCTGACCAACCTGCTGCTACTTTATTAAGTAAAAATCAAAACTGGGTGATTATTGGCAAACTGATGTATAACAGAGTATCCCTTTATGTTCCACCTAAATCTCCTATGACCAAGGTTGCTGATTTAAAAAATAAAACAGTTGGTATGCCCTTTGGTGCTGCCGCTCAAAGAATAGCATTCAAAGCTCAAATTGATGCTGGCCTTGATCCCAAAAAAGATGTTAATAATGTAAATTTAGATATTTACGAACAAAGTGATCTCGTGCGTGATGTGAATGCAACCAAGTGGGGAAACATAGATGCCTTAGCAGGTTTCGATCCAACCCCTGCAATATTTGAAGAAAAATCCTTAATCAAAACACTGGTAGTTGGCAAGGTAGTATCTGTTATCATGATGAATAGAGACTATATAAAAACTAATCCTGAAGCTCCAGTACAATTCTTAAAAGCATTTCACGCAACTTATGATTACTATCGAAACAATAAAAAGATCGCGGATGATTGGTTTACAGCAGAATCAAAACTAACAATTACATCCAAATCTTTAGAAATAGCCGCAAGCCTCGAACCAAATCTTTCGGTTGACTCAACGTCTAAAATAAGGATCGACTTTACAGACGAAGACTACAATATATTACAAGAAGCTGCTGATTTTATTTACGACCAGTCTTTGGTAAAAACAAAGGTGATTATGAGAGATTATATTAATCTAAGTTATCTTCAAAACGCTTTGCTACAATAGTTATGAAAAATCTCATTCTAGTTTCCTTAGACACAGTCCGTGCAGATGTTGCTTATAGCGGTAAATTTAAAGCAATAAATATTCTGCGAAAAAATAGCACTACTTTTTTAAACACCATCTCCTCTTCTCCATTTACTCCAGCCAGCCATGCTTCAGTATTTACAGGTCTTCATCCATATAATCACGGTCTTAGGCATTTATTTAAAGAAAAAATTAACCCATCCGTAAAAATGCTTGCGCAGGTACTGAAGGAAAAAGGATATGAAACTGGAGCAATTGTTTCTTGCCCTGGTATGAATAAATGGTATGGTTTTTCTAAAGGTTTTGACTATTATGATGATGAAATTCCTAAACTAGCAGATGGGTCTGATCCTTTACTAACCGTTGATGTCAAAAAACGTGGTACTGCCTTAAAACGAGCAGATCTAGTTGTTGATAGAGCCAAAAAATGGCTGCACGGCAAGCAGAATAAAAAATATTTTCTGTTTATTCACTTCTTTGATGCTCATTGGCCTTATGAAACTCCAGAAAAATTTGGAGGAAATAATCCTTATGAGGAAGAAGTGGCTTTCTCCGACCATTACTTGGGTATATTACTAGATTCTCTTAAGAAAGATCTCTTATTAACTAATACCTCGGTGATTGTTTTTTCTGATCACGGAGAAGATCTAGAAGGACTGTACCCTAATGATAAAGGTGGTAAAAAACTTGGACACCCTGAAGAGTCTGGTCATGGCTGTCTTCTTTATGACCAGACACAAAAAGTAGTTTTTATGATAAACGATAAAAATATACCTAAAAATAAAAACATACAACAACAAGTACGACTGGTTGATTTGTTTCCTACTATATTAGATTTGTTAAATATTAAGAATAATTATAAGATCGACGGAACCTCTTTAATTCCTATCATTAAAAATAATAGTAATCTAGACCTACCTGCTTATTCCGAAACTTTTTATCCCGAAGAACAAATTGAATCTACTGGTAAATTCAAAAACATTAAGAATAAAATCTCTCACCGCTTTGCAAATAAATACAAAGTAATTTTTAACCTTAACAGTGATCGTGTTGAAGTTTATGATTTAGAAAAAGATAAAAATGAAGAAAATAATTTATATAATTGTACTTAATGGTCAATAATAAATTTCATACTCAGCATATAATTTTAGTATCAATTGATACATTGCGCGCAGATTGCATTAATGCATCTCCTAGAGCTAAAGACTATCTAAGTAAATACCAAACAAAAACTACACTAAAAACAGGCTCCTTGGATAGTATTGTAAGGTCTAGCTTATACTACGACAACTGCTATTCGGCCGCTCCATACACCTCAGCGTCACATGCAGCTTATTTTACAGGAAGGCTTCCTCTTCATAACGGAATATACGAATTTTTTAATAGAAAATTGATCGAACCGACTATTTTTGAATACTCCAAAAAACAAGGCTACAAAACTATATTTCAAACTGACTTTCCCATAATTCTTGGCCATCCCCTCGGTTTTACCAAGGGGATAGATCACTATTTTATTGAAAATGAGGACAAAGCCTTTAAAGCGCTTGTTGATAATAAATGCAATAACACGTTGTCATTTTTTCACTTTGGAGGAGTACATTATCCTTACGGCTTCCACACTTTAAAGTTTGGTGGAAAAGACTATATTAAGAAAATAAACATGTTAGAAAAAAAGTACCGTATTTCTAGTAAAACTAGGGGGGAACTTGACGATGTTCTTAACGAAACTTATAGAAACAAACAGGATACAGAATTACTCTTACGATATAAATATATCATCTTTGAAAAATTATACAAACTGGGATTGTATGATGAATTGTTCGGTATGTATTTAGAAGGTATAAACTATTTTTTAGAACACAGATTTAATAAATTCATTATGAAAATTAAAAACTTTGTTGATAAGCACAATGCATTGCTTTTTATTTTTTCAGATCATGGGGAGGAGTGGGATGCTTTTTCTGAAGGACACCACAATACGCTTTCGGACAACGTGCTTCGAGTTCCTTTAATGGTTTACGGTAATCAAATTCAACCAAGGATTGAAAAACGCCTAGTTAGAACCATTGATCTTGCTCCTACAATAATAGATTTGTTACCTAATAACATAAGGACTAATTTGGATGGTGTTAAATTAGATATTTTTAACTCAAATGGAAAAGAGGTTAAAGCTCAATATGCAATTTCTCAAGTATATACTTCCATTGCTACAAAAAAACAAATTGCTAGGTATCAAAATATGTCAATTAAAAAAAATAAAACCGTAAAGCCACTTGATACTTATTTATCAGGAGAGGTAATTCGTACCAAAGATAGAAAACTTCTTGTTTACTATTACAAAAATGGATCAGTTCGTAAAAAAGAAATTCAAGGAAATGCAACAGATCTGAAGAAGATCTTAATTAAATATAATTCCGATAGAAATAGCGGCAGAAAAACTCTTTCTAAGATTAAATCGAAAATCAGAAATGAGTTAAATAATCTGGGATATAACGTATGAAAAAGATAATTTTAATCTTTCTATTTTTTTTTGCCTATCATATACTTTATGTTTTATTTTCTCTTGCTAATTACTTTCCTTCAGTTTTTCAACTTTTTGAAGCACTATTGAGAAACTTTTCTAGCCAGGAAATTTATCTACACATGATCGCTAGTCTGTCCAGGATTCTTATAGGATTTTTAATTGCCAGTGTTGTAGGAATATCTATGGGTTTGGTTTTGGCTCATTATCAACGAATCAAATATTTAACATTCTACATAGAATTACTACGCCCCATTCCACCTATCGCCTGGATTCCTATTGCCATAATTATATTTGGGTTAGATAACTCTTCTGCTTATTTCATTGTCTTTCTTGGTGCATTTTTTCCCATATTCACAAATACATATATCGGAGCCTTATCAATCCCAACTATCTATAAAAATATTGCCCTTTCATTCCAAATAAATGAAATTACATATTTTTTTAAAATATTATTTTTTTTTGCTTTACCACATATCTTTACAGGATTAAAGATAGGGATTGGGATGGCTTGGATGAGTGTGATTGCAGCTGAATTAACTGGTGCCCAATCTGGGTTAGGATACTATATTCAACTTAACAGACTACTCTTACAAACTGACAATATTATTATCGGCATGATGTTAATCGGTATTATTGGTAATCTGTTACAAAAATTGATAGATATTACTGAAAAAATGATCGTTGTTTAAAGCTTATAACTATGATTAGAATAAATGACATTTCATTTTCATATCCTGCAAATAAATCCACCAAGCAAAAAATTGTTTTAAATAACATAAATTTTAGCATCCAGAACGGAGAATTCGTGACTGTACTAGGAAGATCTGGTTGTGGAAAAACCACCTTAGTAAATATTCTAGCTGGTTATCTTGTTCCCCATACTGGAGGAATTTTTATTAATGACGTTGAAGTTAAAAAACCAGGAAGAAACCGAATTATCGTTAATCAGGAAAATGATCTCTTTAACTGGATGACTGTATTTGAAAATATGAAATTAGTTAGCAATAACGAAGTAGAAATAAAAAATAAGTTAGAACTTGTTTCTCTAGACAAACATGCGCAATATTTTCCCAATCATCTTTCTGGAGGAATGAAAAAAAGATTATCTTTAGCAAGAGCTTTAGTTGTCAATCCAAATTTTTTGATTCTTGATGAGCCATTTGGCTCATTAGATCACTACAAAAAAGATTCTTTGCACATAGAGTTAGACGAGTTGTTCTTGTCGACCAAAAAAACTGTTTTATTGGTAACGCACGACATTGATGAAGCGCTTTTTCTTTCAGATAGAATTATTGTGCTGGGCAAAAACCCTACCACTATAGTTAGTCAATTTAATATTAAATTCTCTCATCCGAGAAAAGCGAATATTAAAAACTCTGCTAAATTTAATGAATATAAAAATAAGATTAAAATTAGCTATAAATAAGTCTAAGTATCAAACATTGAAAAAAATCTATCTATAGTAATATAATCCCATGTAGTATAGTTGTCTAGGTAATAAACTTAAGCAATATTTAAGAATGGAGGTGATTTCAATTGTTTGATCCCAATAGCGACATGTTTAAACCAATTATTGGTGGTCGGTTAATAAGAGATGAAGCAAAAATACGATTAGAAAGAGATTTGCTAATCAAAAGAATGCTAGAAGAACAAGTAGATACTGATCTAGGCAAAGCTCAGGATACATTACAAGGCGAAGGTGTTCCAATAGTCCCACCGGAAAGAGGGGGCAAAGAAATAGCTTAGTAATGCTAGGTTAAAGTTTTATACTTGTCTATGGAAAAAGATAGTGTTCAGGCAGGACAAAATAATGCAGATCTACTTATAGATCCTAGGTTCCCTCACATTCAAGTTGAGACAAGGTGGATGCAAAGATGGGTAGATGATAAATTATACCAAGCCCATGATCATACTGACAAGCCTAAGTTCTATGTTTTAGATATGTATCCTTATCCATCAGGGGCAGGATTACATGTTGGTCACGTGGAGGGATATACTGCAACTGACATTATATCTCGATACAAAAGAATGAGTGGATTTGAAGTCTTGCACCCAATGGGATGGGATGCTTTTGGGTTGCCGACAGAAAACTACGCCATAAAAACAGGATTGAATCCACATAATGTAACAACAGAGAATGCAAGTGTATTTAGAAATCAGTGTATAAGATCTGGGTTTAGCATTGATTGGGATAGAGAAATAGATACATCTAAAGAAAATTACTATCGCTGGACCCAAAAAATATTTCTTGATTTATATAATCACGGCTTAGCTTATAAGGCCGAGGCTCCTGTTAATTGGTGTCTGGGTTGTAAAACCGTGTTAGCAAATGAACAGGTTCAGAATGAACATTGTGAGCGATGTGATTCGATAGTTGAATTGAGAAATATTGAACAGTGGTTTTTTAAGATTACAAACTATGCAGATAGATTAATAAATGATTTGGATAATTTAGATTGGCCTGAATATACGAAAGCGAGGCAAAGAAATTGGATCGGAAGAACTGAAGGGGTAGAATTGTCTATCACTTTGGAGCCACCTGGAGATGACCTACTCGTCTTTACTCCAGAACCGGAACTTCTGGGTCAAATGTCCCGTCTTGTCATTGCACCAGAATATCCCAACCTAGGGAGACTTGTAGCAGAAAACCAAAGATCTAGTGTTTTGGAATATGTATCAAAAATGATCCCACAATCAGAAAGGGAAAGAAAAAAACAAAAAAGTGGCAAAAGCGGTATCTTTACTGGCAGCTTAGCAATAAATCCTATTTCTGGGAAACCCATGGAGATTTGGATAAGTGAGAATGTATTAATGGATGAGTATGGCGGGATCAAGATTGAACAATTAGAAGACTCCAACAACATCCAATCTAGCATCGAAACTGATATGAATACAGTTCTAACTAACTTAAAAAGTAGAGCGAGGCCTGCCGTAAGATACAGGCTTAGAGATTGGCTAGTCTCAAGAGAACGATATTGGGGAGCACCCATACCTATAGTTAATTGCAAGATATGCGGTGACAAACCTGTCCCTGAAGATCAACTACCTGTATTATTGCCCGAGATTGATGATTTTACTCCCACTGGAGTTCCTCCTTTAGCCAAATCTGAAAGTTTTTTAAATACTACTTGTCCTTGTTGTGGCGAAAAAGCACAGAGAGAGGTAAAAACTTTAGACACATTTGTGGACTCTTCCTGGTATTACATGCGTTTTGCAGATCCCCATAATGACAGGGCGATGGCTGATCGGGATTTATTAAAACGATGGCTACCTGTGGATGTATACATTGGGGGAGCAGATCATGCAACCGGACATTTACTTTATGCACGTTTTATCACCAAGGTTTTAAATGATTTAGGTAGAATTAACTTTGCTGAGCCATTTGTCAAATTAACTCACCAAGGGATGATCCTGGGTGAAGATGGACGAAAAATGAGTAAAAGATGGGGAAATTCAGTAAATCCTATCGATGTAGCTAATGAATTTGGGAGTGATTCATTGAGACTGTTTGAGATGTTTTTGGGTCCACTTGAACAATCTAAAGTATGGCGCACAAAAGCAATCATTGGATCCAGAAGGTTTATAGACAGAGTTTGGCAACTACAAGGACGGGTTAAAGAGGAGGCGTCTTTTGAGGATCTTACTAGGCAAAATGAGTTTATTGGTAATGTTACCACCGCCATAGAATCAGGTAGGTTTAATGTTGCTGTAAGTGAGTTTATGAAGTACATTAATTTGATTGATAAGTTTGAGGGTATTGGTAGACAATCCTATGAAACATTTTTAAAATTACTATCTCCGTTTGCACCCTTTATAACTGAAGAGTTGTGGGCACGGCTCGGCAATCAATATAGTATTCATAAAACCTCGTGGCCGCGTCTTGCAACTCAAGAAAAAGACGTCAAAACGTCTTCTATCCCAGTGATGATTAACGGAAAAATCAGAGCAACTATTGCTCAACCAGTAGGAGCAGACTACACCACGGAAGAAGTGCTTGCGCTGTTAAAGTCTAACCCTAACATTCCTGAAGATGTAAAAAATATACAAGCTAAAAGAGTTATTTACAAACAAGATAAAATCATTAACATATTAACTTGATCTATATTTCCCTCTATCAGAAAGTCTCCTTGATCCTTTCTGATTGGGTTGACAATATCTCTGTAAATCTATATTGTTTTTAGAACATTTTACAGATGGACAAAACTGCCTTCTTAGTTAGTTGGTATCTCTCAACAGTCACCACATTGGTCTTTTGCCTGTTCTTATTGGTTTATATCTCCTTTGATAGAACAGCCCTGGGTACCACCACTGCCAAATATAACTCCTTTAAGGCCCTGCCCGCCAGCGCTTCTACCCTAAACTCCCAAGAAATTGAGGTAAATAAAGTTGATGCCCGGGCAGTAATTGTGGAACAATTTCTTAAAGGCTACAAATCTCCCCTGGCAACTTATGCGCAGGAGTTTATTGAAGTAGCAGACAAGTATAAACTTGATTACCGTCTTTTACCCTCCATCGCTATGCAAGAATCAAATGGAGGGAAAATTTTACCGAAGGGATCAAATAATCCTTTTGGTTATGGAATCTATGGTAAGCAGGTCTTACGGTTTAAAGACTTTGGAGAGGCTATTGAAAGAGTAGGTCGGGGATTAAAAACAGATTATATCGACAAAGGCTTAACCACTCCCTGGGAGATTATGACTAAATATACCCCTCCATCTGTACCTCTTGGCGGTCCTTGGGCCTCCGGAGTTTCTACCTTCATGGCCGAGCTCCAATAACCCATAATATTTGAAATTACACCTACAATCATTTATAATTCCGTCTTAATGAACCTTTTAGAAAGGGTCAATCAATTACTTCCCGATGATTGTGTGGCGTTGTACGGCACTAGCCATGAGCAATTAGCACAGATTCGATCCAATCAGTTCTTATCTCCTTATCCATCAGAAAATATGCTTCCGTATCAACGGAAATTAGTGGCGGACGGTAAACACCTTTACTACGCTTTTCCAGTTATCAAGCAGGGTGCGCTGCACAACCTGGATATTACCTCAAATAGAGACATACTAAGATGGGTCTGCTCGTATGCCCAAAGACACGCAACCGTAGACTGCTTTAAAGACATAGCAGGAATCATTACGAACTCAGAAATTGTAATTGCACGAGCCCTGTCATTCCGTAAACAATTTGATCAACTATGTCAACACGAAGCCACTTTTAGTGACGGGGTAAACCCCAGGAGAGGCCACGAAGAATATTCAGGCCGTGATGATATACAGGGAGAAATGTGGTGCTTACGAGAACAGGTGGGTAGATATAGATTTGACACCGCAGTAAAAAGATCAGTGGTCAGAAAAGGGGTTATCTTATGCTTTAGCCCAGAATTATTAAAAGAAGATATTTTACCAGGCCATGAAGACTCCAATGAGATTATGATTTTATCTGATCAGCCATTATCTACTTCTGTAATAAACACCGCAATTGATCTAGAAACCGTCTCACGAATAACCCTCTAAACTTGCTTTTATCTGTCCCATAGTGTATAATGTGTCACATTATCCTGCCTTGGTGCAGGATTTTTAATATTATGAAATATTTACGTTTAGTAGTGTTAATTATTGTTATCTCCTTTTTATTAAACCAGCCAAAAGCTGAGGCTCAACCTCGTGTTAAGTTCGCTGCTGCGAATGAGGTAGTAGAGAATAAAAGTGGAGAGATTACTCAAACTGTGGAAAAAAGAGAGCTGGACGACCGAGCTAAGATTTTACAGGCTTATCTGTCCCAACATAATGCCCCACTGCAATACCATGCCCAAGACTTTGTGGATGCTGCCGATGAGTATAACTTAGACTGGAAATTTGTGGCAGCCGTCTCTGGAGTAGAATCTACCTTTGGAAAACATGTTCCCGGTGGAACTGATCCTGAATTCTCATCCTTTAATGGTTGGGGTTGGGGAGTTTATGGAACCCAAGCCTTATATTTTGACTCTTGGAGGGATGGTATCTTTACCGTTTCTAAGGGATTAAGGGAAAACTATTTTGATAAAGGATTAACCGAGCCTTATGCAATTAATAAAAAATACGCTGCCTCACCTCATTGGGGTAAAAACGTGACCTTCTTTTTAAGTGAGATCGAAAAGTTTGAGGCTGAGTATCAGGCCAAAAACTCGCCTTAAATCTGTTAAAATGAATTCCTAGTGAAAAAAAACCTGGCAGTTGTAGTAGGGAAGATCGTTCTGTTTTTGTCCCGCACCTTAAGAATAGGTGGAGGAGCAGCTGCCCCAGGGTATTATGCCCTGAAGGTTGAGCCCGATCTTTTAAATAAATTAATTGCTCAAATCCCCAAAAATATTATTATCACCGGTACCAACGGTAAAACTACTACTGCTAAACTTCTAACCCATTTTGTTAAAACTCAAGGTCTGAAGATAATACGCAATACTACCGGTTCAAATCTGGAACGCGGAATTGTTTCTGCTTTAATTGCTCACTCTCCACTATCATCTTATGATCTTGGTATTTGGGAGATTGATGAAGCAGCTTTTAATACTTTAGCTCCCAAGATAAGACCTGAGATAATAGTTTTTTTAAATGTTTCCCGGGATCAACTAGACCGCTACGGAGAGGTAGACAGTATCGTCGGAAAGTGGCGGGTAACTTTACAAAGCCTACCTAAATCTACCCTGGTAATTTTAAACGCTGATGATGAAAATATAGCCTCATTAGTGGAGTCTGCCCCAGGAAAAACAATGCTATTCGGCATGAAGGAGGAGCAGATCAGTGGAGAGATTAAAAGTCAGCCTAAAAAGGGTAGGTCATTAAATATTCAAGCTTATGAGGTTATTACTAATGGCCTCAGTGGCTCTCAGTTTAAACTCTCTTCTCCTAACTACCAGCTACCAGCTACCTATTATTTCCCCCTGCCTGGCCTGTACCATGTTTATGATGCCTTAGCAGCCATTTCCAGTGGCTTATACCTTAAATTAGACCCTCAAAAAATGGCTAAATCTTGTAATGATTTCTCACCAGCTTTTGGTAGAGTTGAAAAAATAAAACTGAGTGAGACCAGTCAGGCTATTGTTTCTTTGATCAAAAATCCGACCGGAGCCACCCAAGTATTAAACACTCTAGCTCCGTCAATTAACAATAAAGATCATGTCTTACTGGCTCTAAACGATGAATTAGCTGACGGCACAGATGTATCTTGGATCTGGGATGTTCCTTTTGAGGAGTTACAATTAAAACATGCTAAATTGAAAATTATCATTTCTGGCAACCGTGCAGTAGATCTGGCTATCCGTCTTAAGTATGCTGGATTTGATACCAGCTCACTGATTATTGAGAATAACCTTTCTAAGGCGTTAGAACGCTCTAAAAAAGGCTTGGAGGGTACTTTGTTCATCTTTCCCACATACACTGCTCTTTTGAGCCTGCAGAAACTATTAGCTAAACAGGGTCTGAAAAGACACTACTGGGAGGAAAAGTGAATTTAGTAATTGGTTACCTCTACCCAGATTTGATGAATATCTATGGGGACACCGGGAATGTGGTTGCCCTACAAAAAAGGTGTCAGTGGAGAGGTATTGAGGTAGAGATAAAACATATCTCTGTTGGGGATAAACTCCAAGTTGGGGAGTGTGATATCTACTTTTTCGGGGGTGGTCAGGACCAAGCACAACAGTTAGTTTCCAGGGATTTAATATCAGGAAAGGGGGGAGTAATTAAAAAAGAGGTGGAAAGAGGGGTGCCGTTACTTTCTATCTGTGGTGGTTATCAATTGTTAGGTGAATATTATCAACCTCAGGATGGACAAAAACTAGAAGGGGTGGGGATCTTTCCGGTTTATACAGAGGCCTCAAACACCAGAATGATTGGAAATATAATTATTGAGACTGAGCAGTTTGGAAAATTGGTAGGTTTTGAGAACCACTCAGGTAAAACCCGCCTTAATCAAGGTGGTATACCACTGGGCAGAGTGAAAAAAGGGTTTGGCAATAATGGTCAGGATAAACAAGAAGGATGTAGGATAAATAACGCCATTGGTTGCTATATGCACGGCTCACTTTTACCCAAAAATCCCCAGTTAGCTGACTGGCTAATCAAAAAGGGACTAGAGGTTAAATATAATAAAGAAATTAAGCTTCAACTTTTAGATGATAAATTAGAGCTGGAGGCCCAAAGAGTAGCTATCAAGAGATTCTCGTAGTAAAATACCCACAGGCCCAGGTGGTGAAATGGCATACCTGTCTGCCGACAGGCAGGCACGATAGGTTTAGAACTATGTATTATGTTTATATTTTACGTAGCTTAAAAACGGACGAGTGCTATAAAGGACTAACAAATAATATTGATAGGCGAATAAGTCAGCATTTATTAGGTCAGGTCGAATTTACTAAAAATAGACTACCTCTAGAATTGATTCATGTGGAGATTTGCTCGAATAGAGAAATTGCCAGAAAAATGGAAAAATTCTTTAAATCTGGTTACGGACGTGAGATAATTAGAGAGATTGCCCAGGTGGTGAAATGGCATACACGATAGGTTTAGGACCTATTGCCCGTAAGGGCGTGGAGGTTCAACTCCTCTCCTGGGCACCATAGAGGATTTTTTTGAGAAAAAGAGAGATTAGATTGATTTGACGATCCGTTTTCAGGTCCGAGCGGAGTTTTTTTCTCCTTCATGGTTTTGACACCCTTCTTATAGTGAATAAAGAGCATTCGAAGCTGAAATTGTAAATTTTGATCTAGTAAGATCGGGTTCGAGCCGATGGTTTTAAAAATCACCTTTTTGTCTTCAGAGTCACCGTTATTGAATCTTTCGTACGCTTTAATAGCAAAG
>CAZFZP010000009.1:0-20986 GCA_964523515.1 uncultured Gammaproteobacteria bacterium | reverse complement strand
AAAGCCATATTAGCAGTTTCAATACCATCACCCCTCATCGGCCCTTCATCTAAAACTTTACTTTTATTAATCAACCCTAAAGCCCATAAGGTATTGACCATGAAACGGGCGTTTGCCTCATTGATAGTGATATTCTCATCCCAATTTCCATCCAGATATTTCATATGATCCCATCCATCAACATTTTGGGTAAAAATTTCCCCGTATTTTTTCTTGTCAATTGCCCCGGCTTCGACCAGTCTTTTACCCAAATCTTTCCATTTTAAAGAGGTCATATGACCTTTTTGAGGTAAAACTTCCTGTTTCAAGGCAACTACCATCTGAGCAGGATCTAAAGTTTTAGCAAGCTCTTGGATATCTTTTTGCAGTTGTTGTCTAATCAGATAATACTGAGCTATACCCATTACCAAAGTTGAATTTAAAACTATTGAAAACACCATCCATAAAGGAACAGCTTTTGACAAAAACTTTTTAAATTTTAATTTCATTTTATTACTACTCCTTTTAAGGAAAATTCCAGATTAGAGTTATTTTTGTCATTAGTTTGTATGGAGATTAATCTTTCCATTGGCCCCACACCGGTTGGTCCATGAAAATCAGAATCAAAAATTACTGTTAGCTTTGCCTCCTTACCAGAAGCAATCTCACCCACCCAAGAAGAAGTAGTATGCATGCCAAAATAAGGGCTCACCTTATCATCGATTATCACCTGTGCTTTAGTACAAGCACAAGAAGTTTTAATATTGGTCAATTTTAAAACATCACTACCGTTATTTTTAATGGTAAAAACCTTAGTGGCATCGTCACCATAATTAATATTTCCCCAGTCATAACTTTTCTCATCAATAGACACTTTGGCATTTTGAGTAGGATTTATTGTAACAGGACTAGTGCTGGTTACATTTAAAATATAAACCCCACCACCCAATATGAGGAGCGTCAAGATTACAAAGCTAATTATAATTTTTTTGTCATTCATGTTTCTCTTTTTTTAAAAATAGTCATTATCTCCTTTATAGAAGCATCTGATTCACCTTTTTTAATATGATCAACCACACAACCTTTTAAGTGATTTTCCAAAACCAGATTGTCTGTTTCTTGCAAAGCTCTTTGGATTGCCTGTGATTGATGGATAATATCAATACAATACTCACCGTTTTCCACCATCTTTGAAACCTTTTTTAAATGCCCCTGAGCAATCTGTAATCTATGAAGAATTCTTTCCTGAGTATCTTTTGGCCTGTATGCCATATCCCTCCTATAGGGATATAATAAATGCATAAAAGATAGCTGTCAAGTGTTGAAATTATTTTATTTTGAAAGTATAATCACATCATAATTCCATGAATTTATCACGCCCTAAAATTAAATTAAGTGATGATGCAAGACGTGCAGCCGTCTTAAAATCACAAGAAGCTAATGAAAAAATATTCAGATTAGTCGTGAAGATAATCAGATGGGAAACAGAATCTACTGAGAACCAAAGGGAAAGAAATATTTCTAAAATCACCCACGACGAGTGGAATAAATATACCAAACATCTACTAGGAATATATCAACCAGACAGCCGGGATAAGATTAAAGATAAATTAAAAAAAACTTATGAGGCGATAAAGGGTAATGGGGGCTTTGAGTAAAGATAATATGTTACTCTTAGTATATGCCCTTAAGCGATGCAGATATTCAAGTAGAGTTAATAAAAGAAAATCTCCGTTATATTTCTGATAAAATCCCTGGTTTTTTCCGCCAAAAGGCAGGTAAAAAATTTGAATATTATAATCTGGAAGGTAACAAGATTCGGGACAAAAAGATTCTTACTAGAATCAAAAGTTTAGTGATTCCCCCTGCCTGGATTAATGTCTGGATTTGCCCATTAGAGAATGGACACCTGCAAGCAACCGGGATAGATGAAAGGCAAAAAAAACAATATATTTATCACCCTGATTGGATAAAAATCTGCCAGGAAAATAAATTTTCTAAGATCATAGACTTTGGCCTTAGTTTACCTAAAATTAGGGGGAAGGTTTATTCTGATATGGAAAACAGAAAAATGGATAAAAGAAAAATACTGGCCACAATTATTTGGCTTTTAGAGCATACTCTTATTAGGATTGGTAATGAAGAATATTCAAAAGAAAATAATTCTTATGGACTGACTACTTTAAGAAATAAACATGTCAAAGTCAGTGGTTCCGAGATCTGTTTTAAATTTAGAGGTAAAAGTGGAGTTTTTCATACTATTGCCATTACCAATAAGATCATTGCCAAAACTATTAAACATTGTATCGAACTTCCTGGCTTTGAATTATTCCAGTTTTTTGATGAGAAAAATAACAAGCATGTAATAGATTCAGCTGATATAAATCTGTTTTTAAAAGATGTCACCAAAAATGATTTTTCTGCCAAGGATTTTAGGACTTGGGGAGCATCTTATCTTTCTGCTAAATATTTCTATCAATTAGGTTTACCAGAAACAAAAAAAATGTTAAAGAAAAATATTTCTGAAACTGTTAAAAAAGTAGCAAGTCATCTAAACAATACTGTGGCTATTTGTAAAAATTATTATATTCATCCATCTGTCATAAATACTTATGAGCAACAGATTTTAGTCCCCCATTACATAGATTTTCGACAGACAAAAGACCGGAAGAGAGGACTTACTTGGGATGAATATGCGCTGATTAAACTCTTACAAAAATATCCTTTAAATATTTAAGCAACCTAAGAATTTCTAAAATAAAAAGTATTGCTCCGGCAATAAAAAATATTGTCGGGATAGTACTGGAAAGATCCGTAAAGTGTGACCCTAAACGGATAGCATGAAACGTTATTAAAAGTGCTACTAAATAAACTAACCTGTGTAACATCTTCCATCTAGGATAAGATAGTTTAGAAACCATATAATCAGAAGCAGTGGCAGCCAGCAAAAATAAAATTGCCAGAGATATTGCCCCCAATAATAAGCTTAACAAATAACTTGCAGGTAAAAACCGTAGATTATCAAATCCATCTACTACTTTAAAAAAAGCAAAATAAGCGTGAAGTGAAGAAAACAAAAAAGCAGAAACTCCTAAGGCACGTCTTCCTTTAAGGTAGCTTCCTCTGTAAGGTAAAAAGGTAAAAAAACGGGTGACTGGAGATGCCATTAAAGTAAGATAAAGAAAAGTAATGGCGGTTAGGGCATAATTTTGAACTAACGATGAAATATTGTCTGATAAAATATAAATTAAGCCAGCTAAAATTGCACTAAACACTAAAATATAAAAACGGATATTAAAAAGTAAGTTCATATTATCTGGGATTTTAACAGGCTGGCAGTATTTTTTTTAGCCTCTTCCATTGATTGGCTCCAAGCAGCCGCAGCTTTTTCAAATATACTTTTTAAAGGCTCTTGTCCTAATTTTGGATTATCATCTAAAAGTAATCTGTATAAATCTTTTTTCGTTTCAGGTAAAGTTTTACTCCATTTATTAGCTAAATCCTGCAGAGTTTTTTCAGTAATGTTATCTGGAAAACCCATATCATCATCTGGTATGAAGCAACCGCAGTTGTAGCACATAATTATAAAAAACCTTGCTCTATCATAGTCAAATTATAGATAACTAATATATAATATTCAATATAAACTTTATTGAAAATAATGAACAAATTCCTATTTATTTTGGTGGTCGTAATTATTGCTCTAGGAATTAGTTTTTATATCTCTTCTAATAAGAAGACACTAACCAGTCTCCCGACTCCTAGTCCATAAACAACTGATATTCCAGACCAAAAAATCATAGCCCAAAATCTGGAAGTTCCTTGGGCATTAGCATTTTTGCCAGATAATTCTATTTTAGTTACAGAAAGGAGAGGGACTCTAAAATTAATTAATCTAAGTAATGGTGAGGTGAAGATGATTGGTAAAATTAATGTCATACAACAAGGAGAAAGTGGGTTACACGGAATTGCCATTCACCCGGATTATCCTACTCAACCTTATATTTATCTTTATTATACGTATTCAGCTGGATCAAATAATTCTTTACACAGGGTTTCCAGATTTACTTTTAACGGAGAATTAATTAAAGATGAGCAAATTATAATAGATAATATTCCAGGCGCGATTTTCCATGATGGCGGAAGAATCAAATTTGGGCCTGATGGGTTTTTATATATCACAACCGGAGATGCGCTAAATCCCTCTTTGGCTCAAGATAAAAATTCTCTGGCCGGAAAAATTTTGAGAGTTAAAGATGACATGGTTGAGGTGTATTCATATGGTCACAGAAATCCTCAAGGAATTACTTGGGATAATACTGGCAAGATGTGGGAAACAGAACATGGTAATAATGCTATTGATGAGGTTAATTTAATAGAGGTGGGTAAAAATTATGGCTGGCCAGATATTAGAGGTGACCAAACAAGTGAGGGCATGATTTCTCCAAAACTACACAGTGGTTCAGATACTTGGGCACCAGCAGGCTTAGCTTTTTTTGATGGTTCACTTTACTTTGGAGGACTCCGAGGCCAAGCCCTTTTTGAATATAATATTGAAAGTGGACAATTAATAGAGCATTTTAAAGGGAAACTTGGCAGAATTAGGGAGGTAGTAATGGGTCCGGATAATATGCTTTATATTACCACCAGTAATCGTGATGGCCGGGGAAATCCACAAGGAGATGATGATAAAATCATTAAGATAAGCGAAGCTTCTCTATGAGTAAACCTATGCTATACTAAAACAGTGAACAGAGTATTAGCTTTCAAATATGCCCTCGAGGGATTTAGGTCAGCTTTTAGAGAAGAACCTAATATTAAATTACATATTATTGTTGCCCTTTTGGTAATAATAGCTGGATTTTATTTTGGAATATCACAGGCGGAATGGATAGTTGTGATCATACTAATCGGTTTTGTTATTTCGCTGGAGATGACAAACACTGCAATAGAAGCAGTCGTTGATTCTTTTACAGACACAGAACATCCGGCAGCCAAATTGGCCAAAGATATCTCAGCCGGAGCAGTACTAGTAGCAGCTATATCTGCAGCCATTGTAGGAATAATAATTTTCCTGCCCTACCTTTATTAGTACATGGATCATACAGCTCTGTTTTTTATTATCTTTAGTTTAAATCATAAAAATATCGCACTAGACCAGTTGATGATTTTTTCTGCTGAATATTTAATTTACATTACTCTGTTGATGATGTTCCTACTGGCTTTTAAAGGCAGCGTTAAGGAAAAGAAATCTCTACTTTTAGCTCTGATATCTTTTCCAATAGTAATTCTTTTAATTAAACTAATCCATTTATTTTTAGTAATTGATAGGCCTTTTGTAGAATATGATATCTCTCCTCTAATTTTACTTGAACCAGATGCTTCTTTCCCTTCTAGGCATGCCTCAATAATATCTGCTATTGCCTTCTCATATTTAGCTCTTAGATCAAAGTGGTATCCATTAATGTTAACTGTGGTGTTACTAATTGGGGTTTCCCGGGTATATGTGGGAGTACATTTTCCAATAGATATTTTAGGAGGAATGATTGTTGGAATAATTGCTGTCTCAATCAGCTGGAATATTAAAAATTTACCTTACCGCCGCTTTTTTAGTTAATCTAGTAAGGGCTAAAATATAGCTGGCTGTCCGAAGATCTACTCTTTTATACGAAGTAGAGCTTTGCTCATCTTGACTAATCTGCCAAACCTCTAAAAATGCTTTTACCATTTTATTTTTTAAAAGTTTATCAACCTTTTTTAAATTCCATTTTTGCTTTTTAATATTTTGTACCCATTCAAAATATGAAACTGTCACCCCACCACTATTTGCCAAAACATCTGGCACAATGATGACCCTTTTTTTGTTTAATATTTCATCGGCCTGAGAATCAACCGGGCCATTAGCCATCTCTAAAATAATCTTGGCTTTTATCTTAGAGGCATTTTTATTAGTTACAACATTTTCCAAAGCAGCTGGTATTAAAATATCAACAGATAATTCTAAAAGATCCTCATTAGAAACTTTGTTCCCATTATATTCAGGGATACTTTTGCCAGCTTTTTTATGGGCAATTACTTTCCCGACATCCAATCCATCTTTTTGATAAATTCCACCTTTAGAATCTGAAACAGCTACTACCTGATAACCACCATTTTTAAGTAATTCTGCCAAATGCAAACCAACATTACCAAATCCTTGGATAGCTACAGTTAGAGGTTTTTTAAGTTTTAATTTTTCTATTAACGCCTCAATTACGAAAAAACCTCCTTTACCTGTGGCCTCTTCCCGCCCTAATGATCCTCCATTTTTCACAGATTTTCCTGTTACTACTGCTAATGTCTTTTTACCTACTGCCCGGGAATATTCGTCAGCAATCCAATCCATAATTTGGGCATTCGTATTTACATCAGGAGCCGGTACATCTATATTTGGACCGATATTATAAACAAGTTCACGGGTAAACTGTCGGGTTAACCTTTCCAATTCTTTAGCTGATAATTTTTTAGGGTCTATCTGAATACCACCCTTACCTCCACCAAAAGGTACATCTATTACAGCATTTTTAATGGTCATCCAAAAAGCCAAAGCTTTGACCTCATCCATATTAACTTGAGGATGAAAACGCAAACCACCTTTGTAAGGCCCTTGCCAATTATTATATTGCACCCTAAAACCTGAAATTCGTATGATTTTTCCAGAATCTAATTTAAGTGGAAAAGAGATTTTAATAGTTCTTGTAGGTTCCCGCAGTTGTAATAAAACCTCTTGAGGTATCTTTACTATCTTGGATACTTTTTCCATGAGAAAGATAGCTGATTCAAAAATACCTAAGCTTTTCATGTCTATCTGGACAAAATTTTTTCAAATTTATTAGTATCTTTAAAAGGTCCAATTACCTGTAAATTATAACGGTTTTTTTGGATCAATTCTTGAGCTACTTTTTGAATATCTTCAACATTGACTGCATCAATTTTATGCAAAAATTCATCAAAAGTCTCCAACTCTCTATCTAATACAAAATTTATCCCAAAATATTCAGCCAAAAAATTAGTGGATTCTGAACGGATAGACAACCTACCCCTTATCATCTCTTTGGCTTTTTTGAGTTCATCCTCAGTTACTCTTTCGTTTACCAATCTTTCCATCTCCGCTTTTATAACTTCTAAACCTTCTTCAACTTTTTCCAGCTTGAGCCCGGCATAACTGGCCAGATATCCGGTATCTTTATAAAAATCTATGTCTGCACTAACATGATAGGCTAAACCTCTTCTTTCTCTCACTTGAATAAATAATCTTGAGGACATCCCTTCTCCTAAAATGGCAGCCAAAACTTTAGCAATATAACGCTTCGGATCATACCGGTGATAGCCTTCTACTCCTAATATCAAATTAGCCTGATCTGTTTTTTTATAAAATATATTTACCCGGGGCTTGATTTGTTTTTGTTTTTTGTAAGGGTTAAATTTTATTTGCGAATTTTTAGGTAAATCCGAAAAATACTTTTCTGCCAGAGATTTAATATTTTTTGGTAGCGAACCTGCAAAAATTAAGGCCATATTTTTTGGTGAATAAATACTATCCATATAATTTATAAAATTTTCCCTTGTTAGCGATTTAATTGTCTTTTCAGAACCACCAATATCCCAACCAACCGGTTGATCTCCAAACTGCAAATTTTCATATAAATCATAAACCAAACGGGCAGGATTATCCCGGTACATCCGGAGTTCCTCAATAATTACACCTTTTTCTCTTTCAATCTCTTCTTCACTTAAAAGTGATTCTTTAAGCATTGAAGAAAGTATGTCTGCGGCCAATTCTATATGTTTAGCAGCGGATTTAATCCAATAAAAAGTAAACTCTTTAGAAGTAGCAGCATTGTTTACCGCTCCTATGCCATCAACCATTGTGGCAATTTGCTCAGCTGTTGGATATTTTCTGGAGCCTTTGAAAAACATATGTTCCAAGAAATGAGAGATGCCATTATTTTTTTTATTTTCATATCTGGAACCAGCACCGATGGCAACCAGTGTAGTGACAGAATCTAAATGTGGAAGATCAACAGTTATCAAGGTTAAACCATTTTTTAAAGTTGCTCTTTGATGCATGTTGCTTAGTCTACCAGAACTATCATCAGGTATCAATAATCTGTCATTGTAAGTAATGCGAAGTAATCTAGCTTATATCATCGTTAAATTGTTTATCTATAATATCAGATAGAGGACTTTTAATTTTATTTTGTCTTTTTTAAAATAGTGTTTATGCAGCCATTAATGGTATAAGTTCAAGCTGCTCTACTCGTTTATAATCTTCTACCTCAATTAGGTCTTGATCATCAGCTCTGTATTTACCTTTAAGCATTGATATTATTGCTTCTCCTAAGTGGTAAGCCAGGTTAACAGGTACTGCATTCCCAATTTGCTTATACTGTGACATTGTTGAACCCATAAATTCCCAATCGTCTGGGAAAGTTTGTATCCGTGCATACTCCCTTACAGTAAAGGGGCGGGTTTCTGAAGGATGGCATCTTTCAGTTTGTTTCTGGGCTGGGTTACAAGTCAAAGTAAGGCTTGGTTCGTCCCAAGAAAGCCTTCTTGCCATCCCAGTTTTTCCACCTCCGTGGTAATAACTAGCTCCCATATAGTCTTTTTGTAATTCAACCGACAGGTCGCGCCAGTAACCACCCTCTGGAATTATCGACATAACTTTATGTTTCTTTTCAGTATATTTTAGCCCTGGTGAATCTGGACAATTTTTTAGTGTTTCCCGTAACGATACCGTATAATCTTTTTCTCTAGGGAATATAAAGGGTATATTTAAATCTTCTCGAATTGCGAATATAACTAACCTTTCCCTTTTTTGCGGGACATCCAAATACTGGGCTTTCATAACTTTATAATGCACCTTGTAACCTAATTCGTTTAATACCATAACCATTGTCTTTAATGTCGCCCCGTTGTCATGGTTTAATAAACCCCTCACATTTTCCCCCATAGCTACCTTGGGTCTGACCTCTCTAATGCAGCGGGCAAACTCATAAAATAAAGTACCCCTAGTATCTTCAAACCCTAATTTCTTACCTGCATAACTGAATGACTGGCAAGGAAACCCACCCTCTACAACATCTGCCTCCATACCACTAAAGTCTATATTTACTATATCATCATGGATAATATTCCAATTGGGACGGTTTTTCTTCAGGGTTGCTACAGCATTTTTATCAATCTCATTAAGTAATACATGTTGTAACCCTGCATTTTCAAATCCTAATGCAGTACCTCCAGCCCCAGCGAACAGTTCTATTACTTTAATATTTTTCTTCTTAGGGGAAATTAGGATCTTATAACCATCTTCGGAGGAAGTCCCATTTAATTTATTGTGGATCCTCCTTAACTCATCAAGGCTGAATAGGCGGTAATTGTTACCAGACCTTACACCCTTGATTAGCCCTTTTTTCTCCCACCTGCGGATAGTATCAGGAGATACACCAAGTTCACCTGCCGCTTCTGAAACACTCAGAAGTTTTTTGTCCATACCATAATATTAATAGTAACCTCTGCATAATGCAATGGGTATTTTAATATAGGCTATTATTTCTTCAACAGGTTCTGTTTTACATCAGCCGCTAATTCCGCAACAACTTTTTCCAATAATTCTTTACTATCAGTCTCTTCAGCAACTTTACCAAAAGCCTTTATTAGCTCTTCATAAAAATTTTCATCACCAGTTAACCTATGCCAAAAGTCTTTCCCTATAATAACTGGGTAAGTCTTATTTATAATCTTATAATTTCCACTTAGTATTCCCTCAGTTCCAAATAATATACCCACAACCATATCGGATTGCCTAACATCTAGAAAATTTACCCTTGCAATTCCACTAAGGTAGGTGAAATGGTTTTTAATAGTATCTATATCATCATAATTAATGGTATCTGGCCCAGTTTTTACTTGACAATATTTCTTCCTCATATCAACTTGATCTATAAACTCTAAATCAACACCCCTTATACCTGAACCGAAAATATCCTTTAAAATTTGGGTTGTGAATTTCTGCATTGCTATACCGAAAGATGTTGAGGGTGACGTCCCAAGCATCCTAGGATATAAAAGCCCTCTGGCTATACTTTCCGCACTAACCTTACCAGTCAAAAAGGCGCCAAGGTAGCTTACTAGAAACGGGTTAAATTTGAATTTACTAACTTTATTCCATTTCTTTAGTTTTTTATTTTGGTTGGAGGCAAATTTTTCCTTGAAGAACTTTTTAGCTTCATTAATTATTTTTTTTCTTTCGTTTATATCCATAATGTTTAGCAGGAATTAATAACTGTATACTATTACACTACCTCTTACATAAGCAATACTAAAAATAAATTAGCTAGTATAATCTATTCTTAGGTTTTGGATGTATCGAACAGAGCCAATACTAGCCTTTATCCTTAACAGCTGTACCAGCAGATGTATCTTGTATGGTTATATTATCCTTTTCCTCTAGTTCTTTCCTAATTTCATCTGATTGAGTAAAATCTCCTTGCCTTCTAGCAATCTCTCTCTTATCAAGTCCTACTATCGTTGACCCACTTAGAGGAAATCTCGTATAGGAGATTGCTTTCCATCCAGATTTTTGTAACGTATACTCAGTGATCCCTTTCCCTAAATATTTATCTAGACCCAGGCCTAAAATTTTATCCATTTCCAAAATCAATCTGGATTTTCTAGATGTTGTGTCCTCCAAGGAAAGAAGCTTGTGTAAGACCGCAACAGCTTGTGGCATATTTAGGTTATTATTAGCAGCCGAGACAAATTCTTGCCAAATTGGGTCTGTATTCAGATTAGCTTGTTCTGACAATCCGTTTGACTCTTTTAGCCCTCTAATTTTCTCTCTGATGTTATCTAAAGTTTTTTGTGCCCCGGATAGTGATTCCCATGTAAAATTCAGCTTATCTTTGTAATGGGCAGTTAATATCAAATATCTAAAAGCCAAAGGATCAAAACTTTTTTCCTCAACTTCTCTTAAGGTCACATAATTACCTGCTGATTTGCTCATCTTTTTGTTATCAACTAACAGGTGTTCCCCATGCACAAAATAATTTACAAATTTTTTGCCGGTTTTGCCTTCACTTTGGGCAATTTCGTTTTCATGATGGGGAAAAATTAAATCCACACCACCAATATGAAGATCAAAAGTTTCTCCTAAATATTCCTTACTCATTACGGAACATTCAATATGCCAACCAGGCCGACCTTTTCCCCAAGGAGAATCCCATCCTGTCTCATCAGATTTCACAGATTTCCACAGCGCAAAATCCTGGACATCATCTTTTGAATATTCATCAGACAATACCCTGGTGCCAGTTTTTAGGGTCCGACTTTCTAAACCTGATAGTTTGCCATAACCCTTAAACTTGGAAATATCAAAATAAACAGATCCATCTTTTTCCTCGTACGCCAAATCTTTTTTTATTAATTCTTCTATATATTTAATCATTTGACCAATATGTTCAGTAGCCTTTGGTTGATGGCCTAATCCTGCTTCTATATTTAATTTATTTATATCTTGCAGAAAATATTTAGTATATTCATCTGATAATTGCTGGATAGTCAGATTTTTTTCTTTAGCTCGTTTGATAATTTTGTCATCAATATCAGTAATATTTTGGACTGCCAAAACTTCATACCCATTTAATTTTAAAGTCCGGTATAAAATATCAGACAATAAAAAAGTTCTTAGATTCCCAATATGCATATGGTCATAAACAGTTGGACCACAGGTGTACATCCCCACTTTCGGAGGGCTAACAGGTTTAAATTCTTCAACTTTTCTGGTCAAGGAATTGTAAAGTTTAAGCATAAGTTACTCTTATACGCCTTGGTTCAAAATAATTTGGAATAGGATAAAGTTGGTAATCCGCTGAGTGGCCATTTCCATTGTGATTACCAACTGGTTGAACAAATTCTTGCAGTAATCTTCTTCTGTTTTCCAATTTATCCAAAAGCAGTTTATCTGCCTGCGTCTTGGGAGTTTTAACGTTCTCGCTGATTTTACCTATCCTTTCATTCAGGCTTTCTATCCATCTTTGAGCAATAAAGGCCATGAAAGGATTAAGTGTTTTTGTTTGCCCAACAGCCCTTAAAGATTTTATATAATGGCCTTCATCTTTATTAGTACGGAGGATTGGAATAGGCGGAACAGCCAAACCAAATGCTGTCAGCTCATAAGATTGAGACATTAGTACTGTATTCATCAAAGCTCTGGCTGTACGGCCATTGCCATTATCAAAGGGATGAAAACTGGGCTGGGTCAACCCATAATGTGTTCCTGCCGCAATTTGTAACGCCAAAATTAAATCCTCAGGATTATTTTTTAGAATCTCCATCTGTTCTTCAAGCCATCTACCAAACAAGTACATTTTTGATGGAAGATGCAGATAAGGTCCAACCGGCTCTCCGCCAACAGTGGTTGAATCTGTTTGACGCAAAAAACCTTTTATATGAGGAGCCATACTAACTCTATCATGTAGTTCCATTATAAATTGGCTATTAAAACTATATCTTCTTCCGTCTATAAATCTGCCAGCTACAACATCTTTGATAAATCTGGTGGCTCTTTGTCCGCCAAATACTACCTGTTTTTTTTCTTCACCTTCATCTATATGAACTTTAGAGGGAACTTCCATATTTTCTATTTTACCAGAAAGAAAAATTTATTTTGGAGTGTTATCATTAGATAAAATTTGCTTTGCTTCCTCTGGGGTTATATCAATTCCTTCCTCTGCTGCTGCATCAATAGCTGCTTTAACTTCTGCTTGTTTGGATTCTTCTTCAAGTATTTTTCTTACCTCAGGTGATAATTGATCTTTTGGATCATTATTTGTAAAATTCTCTGTCATTTTATTAATCTTATCCATAAATTATACAACTATAAGCCCAAAATTACAATACCTACCCTCCGACTCCTTTTTTCATCTCTGTTTTTCTGGCCTGTTGCTCTACAGCAGTCATCTGTTGCTTCTTTTTGCTTACTTCAAACTGCTTAACTTTTTTCTCCTCAGTTTTTTGCTGATTATCCTGTTGTTTCTTTTGATCTTGTTGTTGCCTGATTGCTCTTTGAGCACTATCCAAATCCTGCCAGAATTTTATTTTTCTTCTGGCTTCAGTCATTTTTGCCTGATCTTCTTCTGCTTTTTGTTGTTGCTGCTGTGGAGTTAACTGTTGCCCAGGACCAGAGATTACTGTTTTTATCCCCTGCTCTAAAGCCTGACCCACCTCATCTACCACTGGTTTAACCCCAGCTTCATAAGTATCTTTTATTGCTCCAATAACAGCACCTTTTGCTCCATCAGCCATAAACTAAGTATACCTTATTAGTATTCTTTTCTTCCTTCCAAAGCACGAGATAAAGTAGTTTCATCTGCATATTCTATATCAGAACCTACTGGCAAACCTCTGGCAATTCTGGTTATTTTTACACCCAGTGGAGAAAGTAACCTTTGAATATACATGGCAGTGGCCTCACCTTCCATAGTTGGATTAGTGGATAAAATTATTTCTTTAACCTTGCCATCTTTTAGCCTGGGCAGAAGTTCTCTAATATGTAACTGATCAGGACCTATATTTTCTAAAGGGGCAATCACTCCATGCAGCACATGATATAAATTTTTAAAACCGGCTTTTTCCAAAGCCAGCACATCTAAAGGGTTTTCTACTACTGCAATAATTGACTTATCCCTGCTTTCATCAGCACAAACCCAACAAGAATCAGATTCTCCAATATTGAAGCAAGTCGTGCAAATTACAGTTTTATCTTTCATCTCTAAGGCTGAGGTTGCCAAAGCTTGGGCTTCTTCCCGGGGAGCATGAAGTAAATAATAAGTTAATCTTTGAGCAGTCTTAGGTCCAATTCCAGGCAGTCTTTCAAAAGCTTCTATTAAATTTTGAACTGGTTTAGGAACATGGGCCATGAAAGAATTTTACCACAGACACCCTACATTGGGTTAAAAGAAAATAATCTATCTTTAGTAACTAAATAACAATATGAAGTACGTACAGCGTAATGTTAGGTAAAGAAATGTCCAATTAGTTTATTTTGACTTTCTAGTTTTTCTACCTCTAAATACTCTACTTCACTAGATACTCCAAAATAATCCCTCAAAAATTTGACTACTTCATAACATGGATAGGGATAAACAAATACACTTGCTTGTAATTTATAAAACCCTAGACGCTTCATCTTTTTTCTCAGTGATTCCCGGGCAAAATTTTTCTTGATTGGGATATCGAAAATTATTACCCTCCAATTACCATCCCATTTTTTAGGTTTTTCTATTTCCAAAATATCAATCTGATATCTAGCCATTTTTCTCTTACCTTCTTTTGTAAGTTTTATTTTAGTAATACCATTCTTCCATTTGATAATTTCAATTAAACCTCTTTTGTGTAATCTTTTTAATTCTTGGTTAATTCTGGCAATATCAATTTTCTTCAAAAGTGGGATTGCTTTTGCTAAACCTGGCGCTACCATCACTGCTGAAACAACACCTAAAACACCAACAGCAATAACAATCTGTTTAGCAATGAACAAGTTCTTTTCTTCGGAAATAAACTTCTGATTTTCAGTCACAAATTTAGATTAACATTTCTATCTCTAGATAACAATATACAGTACGTACGTCGAATTGTTATCCGAAATAAGTATGATCATACTAATCAATAATTATTCTAATTTAAGATTTTATTTTAACTCTCTTTGAAGATGCAATAATTTTATAGGGGAATATTATTAAAGCATCACTGTTTTGATCTTGATAGTAAAAAAAGCTATAAGAGATTTTATATTCCTGGCAGACCCATGCCGCCCATTAAACCCTTCATTTCTTCTGCTGCTACTTGTTGGGATTGTTTTAAGGCTTCATTTACAGCTTCAGTAATTTTCTCAAAATTAGAGTCTCCTGAGATTGAAACTACTTTTTGATCTGCAGTCATCACCACAGTCACCCCTTTGTGTTCCACAGTAATCTTAATCCCAGCTAATTTTTTCTGCACTTCCATAGCCTGATCTCTCATTTTCTTAAGATCACCTAACTGTTTAAAACTATCCATTATTCCCATATTTAATTCCTTTTCTGGAACAATTCTACCACATTTTCCATTAGAGAAATAACTGTCATAGGCCCTACTCCACCTCTTTCTGGAGTATAGGCAGAAGCCTTTTCATAACATCTGGGATCAAAATCCCCCAGTCCTACATCTATTAAGATAGATCTTTCTCTCACATGGTCTGGTAAAATGAAGTACTTATCTCCTACGCACGAGACAATAACGTCTACATCTTTTAAATCTTTTAAGGATGCAGCTGATATTTTTCTATCCACTTCAATAACATTAGCTTCTAGTTTCCTTAATTCCTTTGCCATTTCTTTTCCTACTTGCCCTTCAGATCCAGCTACCCCAAAAACTGCTTTTTTATAATCCATCTTTAAATCATCCAGAATTGATATTACCCCTCTAACTGTAGCTGCTGAAACCGGACCTTTTCCAGTTAATCCATCAATATCTTTTCCTGGTTCTATAAATTGCAATAGCTCATCAACTGAATGCTTATCCAAAAATTCTCCTGGCAAAGGCAACTGAATCATAATCCCATGTATGGATACATCCAAACTTAACTCTTTTATTTTATTAACCACCTCTTCCCAGGAAGTTTGGGATGGATATTTTCTCAATTCAAAATCAATTCCTAAATCTGTAGCCTTTTTTTGCTTCATATTTGAATACATCAAAGAAGCCGGATCATCACCTACTAAAATACTTACTACTTTAGGACGGATTCCTAATTTTTGAATTTTTTCTTTTAAAACAGTTTCATGTTCTACTGCTAACTTCTTTCCATCAATTATCATTTAATCTACTCCTGGTACAGGAAATTTGCTAGTGAATTCTTCTATTTCTGATTTTATTTTTTTAAGATTTTTATTTTCTGATATTTTTCTCTTAAACTCTTTAATAAATCCTGCCCGCTCAGTTTGCTCATTTGGCAGTTTATCACTTTTTATCTCTGCTAAAACCTGTTTTATCCAGAAAGCAATTTTTACCATGTCTTCCTCTTTCATTCCCCTAGAGGTTATAGCTGGAGTCCCAAGTCTGATCCCTGATGGATAAAATGGTGAAACCGGCTCATTTGGAATAGTATTTTTATTAACTGTAATTCCTGCTTGCTCTAAGGCAATTTGAGATTGATATCCCATCCCATTACCAACCTTAAGTAACATTAGATGATTTTCCGTTTCAGTTCCTAACTCTTTGGCTAAGGTAGCAGCATTTTTAACCACCTGTTGAATATAATTTTTATATTCTGGTTTTAAAACCTCATTTAATGCCACAGCTATCGCTGCTATAGAGTTATCATGAGGTCCACCTTGTAACCCCGGAAATACTGCTTTGTCTATTTTATCTGGTAACTCCGGATCTTTATCACACCCCCGGGGTGTAACAAGTATTATTGCTCCTCTGGGACCTCTTAGCGTTTTATGGGTGGTGGTGGTTATCACATCTACAAACGCTAACGGGGATTCATGTAACCCAGCTGCCACAAGACCTGCGATATGAGATATATCTGCTACCAAGTATGCTCCTATTTCTGCAGCAATTTTTGAAAAGCCGGCAAAATCTAATTTATATGGATAAGCTGTTAGACCTACCCAGATAATTTTAGGTTTATGCTCCTTCGCTAATTTTCTAACTTCTGCTAAATCTATTTTCCCATTTTCTCCCAATCCATATTGGACAGCTTTAAATAATTTTCCGGTAAAAGAAACACTAGAACCATGTGTTAAATGTCCACCAGAAAGTAAACTCATTCCCATAATTACCTCACCGGGATTTGCTAAGCTTAAATCCACTGCCAAATTAGCTGGGGAACCGGAGTAAGGTTGAATATTGGCATGTTTGGTGCCAAAAATTTGATTAGCTAAATTTTGAGCTTGTCTTTCTATCTCATCTATAAACTCATTTCCACCATAATATCTTTTTCCCGGATAACCTTCAGAATATTTATTAGTCAGTACTGAACCCAAGGCTTTTAAAACATCTGCGGAAACATAATTTTCAGAAGGGATCATCTCCAATCCCTCTTTTTGTCTCTTCTTCTCCAATTCTATTAAGTCAAATATTTTTACCATTTTAATTTATACTGTCTCCGCCAAAAATTTCTGCAGCAGCCCTGACTATCTCATCATCAGCTGCTATTTCTATATTGACTATATCATCCCTACTTACTGGCCGACTCCCAATATAGTAGAAACACCCACACTCTTACTTAAAATATCTGAGAAAATAGATTCTAAAAGATCCTTATTTTTAGGGGATTCCAAAATCCGTTGATGAAAAGAATAAGGCACCTCTAAAATAACTTTATTTTCTATGACTTGAGCAATTTTAGCGCTTCTAAGCAAGGCTTCTAAAGAAAAATTATACGGCCTGACTGTTTCTAATACAAAATTCCATCTCTCTTTAAGTTTGAGAATATCAGGAGAATTATCATCGCTGGGAAGTTTATCCTGAGTTTGTTGAATAGTGTCAATCTTAACGCTTTCAATAGGATCTGCAATAATAGATGATGTACATAGCTCTATCACCGCGATCTCAAGCGGTAAAGAGACAATAGAAGCAAACTTTAATTTTTCTATAGATTCTTGCAACAGTCCGAGAATTTTAACTAAATCAGTCAAAGAAAATTTTCCTGCTAAATTTAAGACTTGTTTAAAATGTTCCTCAGAATACTGGTCTTTCACTAAATTTTCTGCTAAATTATTTTTAATAAATACTAGATTACGGGTTGTATCCAGTAAAGTTAAAGTGAGATTTTTTATATCCACCCCTTCCTTAACCTGATTTTCTATTTGCATTAAGGATTTAACGCTATCTTTTGCAGCTAAATTTCCCAAGATATCTAAAATTACAGTAAAATTTGCCTGGCTAAACTCTTTTATTAAATCAGCTTCGGTAATCTTACCTAAACTAGATACCTGGTCTAATAATTTCACCCCATCCCTAAAACTGCCCTCTGCATATTTTGTCAGCATATCCAAAGCCCCTGCCTCTATCTGTAATTTTTCTGCCTTGATAATTTTCTGCAAGGCTTTATTCATTTCATCCAAAGTTGCTAATTTAAAATCTAACCTGGTTACCCGGGACAGGATAGTTTGGGGAACTTTTTGGCCTTCAGTAGTGGCTAGAATAAAAATAGCATGTGCTGGTGGCTCTTCCAAAGTTTTTAAAAGGGCATTAAAAGCTTCCGCGGTTAACATATGCACTTCATCAATAATATAAACTTTTTTATTTGACCCGGCAGGTGAAAGTTTGATTGTTTCCCGCAGTGATCTTATATCATCTATCCCCCTATTTGAGGCTGCATCTATTTCAATTAGATCTAAATTACTGCCATCTGTGATTGATTTACAAATCTCACATTTATTACAAGGAGCATTTTTTTCTAAACAATTAACCATCTTAGCCAGTATCCTGGCAGTAGAAGTTTTACCGGTACCTCGGGGACCCACAAATAAATATGCATGTGATAATTTATTATTTTGGAAAGCAGACAGAAGGATTTTTTTAACTGGCTCTTGGCCAATTAATTCATCTAAATTCTGAGGCCGATATTTAAGATATAAAGCCATAGCAGAATTTAATATACTACATTTTTCAGAGGATTCACATCATCTAAATTAGCCGTGGTGTAAACCCAAAAGGTGATTTATTCCGTGCTCTATTAAAAACCCAATTTCTTCATCCACTGAGATACCATCTAATGAGGCATCTTCAAGCGCTTGTGGATAAGAGATAACTATATCGCCTAGCCGCAACCATAAATCCGGAGCAGACACAAACCCTACTCTTGGAATATGTTGCAGAGGAATAGAAGTTGGATCTTCCAGAGCAAAAGAAAGAATATCAGTGGTGGAATCAATGCCACGGTATTTGCGGTTTAACTCATGCATTTTCCGATCCCCAACAATATTTATTCCTACTTCAACCCTGCCCACGACTTTGTGTTTTTGTAAAGCAGCAAGAACCGTAGCGCGGATTGCAGTTTTATTGATGTTATATCTTGGATCGGCAGAAACAATAATGTTAATCATTTAAGTTTTTCTTTTGCTATCTCACTTACTCTTCCACCATCAGCTTGGCCTGTAGCCTTACCCATGACTACTCCTATGACCTTGCCTATGTCAGAAACAGAATTTGCCCCTACTTCAGTTATAGCTTCCTCAACCAATTTAGTCAACTCCTCATTGCTAAGCTGTTGTGGCAGATATTTTTCTAAGATTTCTAGCTCTGCTTCCTCTTTTTTGGCATTTTCTTCCCTTCCTCCAGATCTAAACCCCAAAGCTGCTTCTTTTCTTTTCTTAACTTCCCGGGAAATAACTTGCAGAATATCAGCCTTAAATATCTCACCTTTTTGGATTTCCAAATTGTGGATTTCAGATAAAAGCAGCCTTAAGGTAGAGACTTTTACCTCATCCCGGTTAAGTTGCGCCTGCTTTAAATCCTGTTGTATTTGACTAATCATATTAAAAAGATCTGCGGGAACGCATTATCTTACGTCTTTTTTCTGCTAAATATTCTTGTTTGAGTTCTGATGGTTTCCTGTAAAATTCCCTTTGGCGTATTTCTTGCACTAAACCCTCTGCCAAAACCTTTTTTTGAAATTTTCTAATTAAGCTATCTGTAGTATCTCCAGGGCCTGCTTTAACAATAATTGGCATAAATTATAAACACCTCCTTGTAATATTTTAATTATATCACCTAAACACCGGTTAATTTTTTGAGAAGATCCAAAGTCCTTGTTTGTCTTAAGGCATGACGGAGCTGTAACCTGGGCTCTTGGTATTCAAATTGTTGCTTAATCTTGGCATCTTGGATTTTATCAATTTCAGCTTGCAGCTCTTGATCTAACACCACCACATTTTCCATCCTGGCAATTTCAGCCAGTCCCAATTCCATCCGGACATTCTTTTCTGCTTGAGGCTGCCATTCTGTTTTGAGCTGCTCGATTGTTTTTCCCTGGCCTTTGAGATAATCTTCCAAAAGTAACCCCATATCTGCCACCCGTCTTTGCAAAGAAACCAACATTCTATTTAATTCATCTTGGATTAATACTTCTGGAATTTCCACAGTAGTAATTTTTTCTACTTCTTGCAAAATCGCTTCTTCATAATCTAATTCATTATTACTTGTAGCATTTGTTTCTAAATCTTTTTTAATCTGGTTTCTTAAATCCAGTAAGTTTTTTGCCCCCATAGCTTTAGCAAAGAAGTCGTCAGCAGACTTACTGACATTGGTAGGAACCGCCGCTGGGGTAGGTTGTTGAAAACTGATTGAACCACCTTGTCCGTTGGTAGAATTTTGAGGCTGCTTTGTAGAAACTGGTGAAGTTAATCCAGCAGATTGTCTTGACTGCCATCTTTTAAATAAATCTTCTACTACTTTAGTTATCTCTTCTTCAGAGATAGATTTCATAGCTGGTTTGACAGCTTTGATAGTCTTATAATTGCCAATACTTACTTGAGGGCGGTTTGTGATTATGGCTTTATATTGTAACTGCGTACCTTTAACAAAAGATATTATCTGATATTTAGGATAATCAATTGGGACTATATCTGAACCTTTTAAGGCTTCTATTAAAAATTGGGGCATCGCTACCTTGAAAGCTTCATCTTGCAGTTTTCCTCCTAAGGATTGTTCCACCATAGGTTGTGGAGCCATGCCTTTTCTAAATCCTGATAATTCCACATCTGCAGAGAGCTTAGTTAAAGTTGCATTCCAAATAGGTTCTAAATCTACCCAAGGCACATCTACTATTACTTCTACTAAAGATTTAGGCTGCTTTACTATATTTTTGTTAATCATATCCTGAGTACTTTATCAGAAAAGCAGTTTAAAATCAATTACATGTGTAGGACCCCTAGATAACGTACACATCTCCTTTCTGTGTTTGTTGGTAATT
>CAZFZP010000008.1:0-22006 GCA_964523515.1 uncultured Gammaproteobacteria bacterium | reverse complement strand
CATGACTTTGCATTTACAAAACTGATTAAATGTGGTGAGTGTGGAGCTTCCATTACAGCAGAGTGTATTAAAAAATATTACAAGCGGACTAATAGAAATGTTGCCTACACTTACTATCACTGCACAAGAAAATTAAAACCTTGTTCTCAAAAACCGATAACCGAACCGGAGCTGGAATTGCAAATAAGAAAAGCTGTTGATGATGTAGCTTTGCCTAAAACTTGGGCTAAAGATTGGTATAAATGGCTTGAGAAAGATGAGTTACTGGAAAAACAATTGTTGGAGGAAAATATCAAGAAATTAAACCTCCAATTACAGGATTTAGACAGAAAATCAAAATTACTCTTAGATGGATATTTAGATCAAGTGATTGACCCTGAAACTTACAAGATTAAGAAAAACGAACTTTTTGAAGAAAAGTTAAAAATTGAACAGGATTTAGTAAAAATAAAACAGTACGGTTCAAGTTGGCTCGAACCTTTCAAAAACTTCATTGGTAGCGCACTTTCGTGCGCAAAAATCGCGCGCGCAAAAAATACATCCGAAGAATTAGCATTCTTCGGAAAAACTGTCGGCTCGAACTTCTTTTTAACTAATCGGCAACTTGCAGTCTCGTATAAAAAGGGCTTTGCAGAGCTCTGCGCGCCCCCACCCGCGCAGAGCCACTCCAGGCTCAATTTTGCGGATTCACTTTCGGTCGGGGTGACAGGAATTGAACCTGCTACATCTGCGTCCCAAACGCAGCGTTCTACCGATGAACTACACCCCGCAGAGGTGCCCAGGGAGGGAGTCGAACCCTCACGCCCAATTGAGCAACAGATTTTAAGTCTGCACTGTCTACCATTCCAGCACCCGGGCTAACTTGTATAATTTACCATTTTGCCATCATATTGTAAACACATTTTAGCTTGTAAAAGTTTTCTTTCTAAAGCCAAACACCCCGGATAATAGATCTTTTCGAGAATTCTTAATGCAGTAATTTTCCCAAACTTTAAAACATAAATTGAATTCTTTCTACCTTTTTCTTTTTTGCAATACAATCTACCTTCTGCACTAAAGTATTTTTTGATTAAATTATCTAACCAATTAATAAATAGTGGTGAAGCATTAAATATTCCTAAAGTCCACAAAGAATCTATCGTTTATATTTAGGGGAGCTAGCGTCAACGATTTTCTAGGGGTAAACCCTAACGACTCTAAATACCGGTAGAAAGATACATCTCCTATTTGAAGTTGTGAATATATTTTATCTCCACCGAGGGATCTTTTTTTTCTGCCAATCTTATTTTTTAAGTATAGAGCATTTCGTATTAAGTAGAGGTGTTTTCTATCTTTTGAGGTAATATTGATATGGCGTTTATCAATACTTAATGACCCGTCGGTAGCGATGTATCCAATTATATACCATAAATCTGCTAATCTAACCTTATTCAAATCTATCATTCTACCGCTACCTTTTCCAAGCTTCTTTCTCTTATGGTATTGTACCAAAAACCAATAGGTTGTTAAAATATAGCAATGAAATTTAAATACCTACAACTAAAACGCATACAGACTTTCCTCCTGGGTTTTTTAATAATTGTTAGTATATTTGTAATTAGTGTGATGGTTAAAAATATCTTAGTGAATCATAATCAATCTTTATTAAATACAAATACACCAAAACAAACTAGTAATGCTACAGTAGAAAGTGTGGAGAAAAAAGCTACAGTTTCAGCTAAACCAAAGGACACTGGAGGATATTATCCTACACCAAGCTTGTACCAACTCAGGGTACCAATTCTTTATTACCACTATATAGGTAATAATCCAAATCCTGCAGATTTACAAAGAAATGCCTTATCTATTGCTCCTGATAAATTTGATGAGCAAATGGGTTACCTAAAAGACAATGGTTATACTACAATTTCTCTGGATACTTTGTATGCAGCTTTAAAAAAACAAACCACAATACCTTCCAAATCAGTTATTTTAACCTTTGATGATGGGTATATAGATTTTTACTATAATGCTTATCCTATTTTAAAAAAATATGGGCTATCTGCAACTGAATTTATACCAACAGGTTTAATAGGTCAGGGCGCATATTTAACCTGGCCTCAAATTCAAGAAATGAGCAGTTCCGGATTAATATTATTTGGTGCTCATAGTGTACATCATTATTCCTTAATTTCTGTTCCAACATCCACCTTAATAAACGAAATAACAGAAAGCAAAAGAATTTTACAAGAAGAGCTGGGGGTTCCTATTAATTTTATGGCTTATCCTTATGGTAGTACCAATAGCCAGGTAATCTCTGAGGTTATCAAGGCAGGTTTCATTGGAGCAATAGGAACTTGGTCAAATAAAAACCAGTCTGAAGGAACAATATTTAATATGCCAAGAATAAGGATCAGTGGATCTATTAATTTAGCTACTTTTGCCAGTCTCTTATGAAGACATTAATTTATTTTCTGTTCCCACTTTTAATTTTCTATACTTTTTCTATTTTTTATAAAAGTGATAGCTCATTTAATCAAGACTTAGGAAGGCATTTAAAATTAGGAGAAATTATTGTAGATACCGGCATAGTTCCCATAAATAATTTATTTTCATATACTTATCCGGACTTTAAATTTATTAACCACCATTTTCTTTTTGAGGTATTTATTTATCTCTGGAGTAAAGTACTAAATCTACAAACATTACTAATATTTAAGATATGCGTAGTTTTAGTGTCAGTTATGTTGTTACTTTCTACGATAAAAAAATCCAACTATCCATTACTTCTTCCTTTAGGATATATATTTTTGCATGCTTTAAGAGGGCGAACTGATCTCCGACCGGAAATATTTAGTTTTTTCTTTACTTCCTTGACCATTTTTATTTTAGAAAAATTTGTCGAAAAGAAGACAATAAAATTGATTTTCTTATTACCCTTAATACAGTTAATCTGGGTTAATACGCACATTTATTTTTTTGTAGGTTTAATCTTGCAATTTATTTATATTATTGATTTTTACTTGAGAAAAGAATATCAAAAATTTAGAATACTTTTTCTGATTGGTTTGACATCTTTATCTTTAAGTTTGCTTAATCCCAATTTTATTAACGGATTTTTATATCCTTTACGAATTTTTAGTAACTATGGCTATAGTGTAGCCGAAAATCAAAGTATATTTCTTTTGGAGAGTATTGGTTTTCACGATAACAATTTTCTTTTTGTAAAAATTTCTTTCTTGATTGTATGCTTTTCACTATTACTTTCACTACCAAGAGGTGCATTTATCTTTAGGAATTTTGTAATTTGCATAGTCGGATTAGTTTTATCACTGGTCAGTATTAGAAGTTTTCCTTTCCTATTTTTTTTATCTTTTCCTGTTGTTTTACAAAACTTTAATATTCATAGTTTTAACAAGAAAACAATTTCGTTAACAGTTTTTATGACGGTGCTTCTTTTAGTTGAATCAATCCTGTATCTTAGTGGATATTATTACAAAAATAATGATAGTAGAGATAAACCAAACTTAATACTTAAAGAAGACGTGAGTGGAGCAGTAGATTTTATGCTTAGTAACAGCTTGCCTCAACCAATTTACAATAACTTTGATATTGGCAGTTATATTATTTATAAGGGTTACCCTAAATATCGTGTATTTGTTGATGGCAGGCCAGAAAGCTATCCAGCCAGTTTTTTTCAGGATACTTATATACCTTCACAAAATGACCCTGAAATATTCAAACAGCTAGATTTAAAATATAATTTCCAAACTATAATTTTTTCGATCACAGACCAAACTCCTTGGGGTAGGTCTTTTCTAAACTCGATTGTAAAAAATACAGAATGGTCAACTATATATTTAGATCATTTTATGATTATCTTAGTTAAAAATAACAATTTACAGCCTCTCAACCTTCAATCAATTTCGCTAAACAACCTTAACCCTAATGACTACCATTATAATGAATCTATCCCTTATGCCCAGATGAGTTTATTTTTTATTAGTACCAATAATCTAAATTCTGCAAAAGCATTTGCTAAAAAAGCTTGGGGGTTGTCTCCAAACAGTAATATTACAAAATCATTATTGCTATATACTCTGGATAAACCCCAAAACCTTGGGGATCAACAGCTGATTAACAGATTAAACGAGCCTAAAGATTTAAACATTTGGTGGTAATCTATGATTAAATTCATGCAAACAATAATACTGTTTATTATTATATTTTTGGCTTTATTTATTAACTTTTATCCTAATTATTACGCCTTTCTCAAAACCCCAGCCGGTTATGATTTTTCCGGTCAAGCCTCCTGGTTTGATCCTTGGGATATTAACGTTTATGTAGCTGCAATTCGCTGGGGACAACAAGGTCATATACTGCTTGAAAATTTATACAGCTCTGAGTTAAATAATGGAATCACTCTTTACCCTATCTATACTTTGACCGGTTGGCTGTTCCGTCAAACACAACCATTTTTGTTATTTCATATCTCTGCCATCTTCTGTGGATTAATCTTTTCATTAACTGCATGGTTATTATTTAAAGAATTTCTTAAATCAACTTTTGATAATATTTTTGCTCTATTTATTTTTCTTTTTGGAGGTGGGTTTGGCTGGCAATTTTTTAATGTAATATCATCCGCTGACATATCCGTCACAGGTTTTACATCCATTAGCCAACTTCAACGCCCGCATGAAGCTATTGGAGTAACATTATATTTTATATCTTTAGTTTTCTTTTATAAGGCATTAACAAAAAAGTGGTATTTATTCAACCTAATATCTTTACTCTCTTTGTTGTTATTAATATTTTTTTATCCCTATTATTTTTTGAGTTATTTTTTGATATGTGGGTTGTATTCGTTACTAAAGTTTATGAAAACAGGGGATAAATTTTATCTTAAATATATTCTAGTTAATTTTATTGTAGCAATACCTTTAATGTATTTATATTATCTTCACTTACAAACTAATCCAATTTTTGGATCAGTTTTTGGCCAGCATTTAGATACACCTGATATGCTAAGAGTTTTATTGGGATATGGGGTATTAATTCCATTTTTATTAGTTCAGCTTAAATCTAAGCAAAAAAACGAAGGTAAATTATTTTTAAATCTGTGGTTTTTTTTGAGTATATTTTTAAGCTATCTTCCTTTGGGTTTTGCCAGATACTATCAAAGGGGGCTGTATTTTCCTCTCGTAATTCTAGCTTTTTACGGAATAAACCATTTTAAATACAGTTTTCCCATTGTCAAAAAAGTATCTATTGTAATTATTATTCTATTCGTACCAATTTCTACAGTATTCATGTTTCACTTAAGACTAGAAGAGATTAATAAAAATAACCCTTGGTACTACCAACCAAAGGAAGTTGGAATGACATTAGATAATATTCCAAAACAACTACCATACAGTGGTGTTGTCTTATCATCCTTTAATATGGGGAACTACATTCCAGCGCATAGTAATTTAAGGGTATACTTTGGTCATTTTATCCAGACTAACAATTCTGAAGATAAGTTAAATAATCTTTATAATTTTTATGCTAACAATTATTCCGAAAAAGAAGCCTTGGAATTCTTACAACAGAGTAATATCAAATATGTTTGGTATGGAATAGAAGAAAAGCAGATAACTAAAGCCGTTTCTCACCAGGATAAATTAAAGTACACTTTTTTATCTGAAATAACTAAGATTGGTGATAATAAAGTATTTACTCTCCCATAAATTAATCGGGTGTACACGTAGGAATAATTCGTTTATTTCTGGGAACTAATTCAATCACTTGTGCAGAGTATTGGCCTGGTTGTTCAAAATATATTATGTGTAGCTGATTCATTTTTAAATATTTCGTTAATAAATCACATATATTAAAAGGACTATAATTTTTTGTATATATAACGTAATCAGAGTCATTTAGAATATTAATATATTCATCTCTGGTAATGTAAATGGAAGGGAATTGATATAACTTAGTTTTTGGTCTGACACCTTTCAAAGCATAGTATGCATCAGGTAAAGAGGATTCAAAAACATTTTTATTTGGTGGGATTAAGTTCAGCAATTTTTGTGAAAAAAGCTCATAAGAATAATTTTGCCCGCTAAATGATTGCAGATTGGAAAATTGTAAAAAAATATTGGAGATAAAAATTGCTGCGAGTCCAACCGTTATTATATATTTACTAATACAATCTAGCTTTGTAAACGAAGATTTATTTTGGGTGTGAAATTTAAAAAAAATAAAAACTGATAAAACGTTAGTAAATGGTATAACATAAACAAGATACCAGCCTAACTTACCAATTGAGGAAAATATCCAAGCAAATATAAAAACAAATATTAAAATGGTTTGCTTTCTATCTTTAAATAATTTTAGTGATAAATATATAGGTATACTTATAATTAGATACCCCATAAATATAGTTTGTTCTAACCAATTTGAACTCATAAAAAGAACGACAAACCAAGGAACCACATTGTTTCTTGTTTCAGAAAAAGTTTTTACTTGTTCAATAAACAATTGATAATTAGGATATATAGTGAGTAACCAAAATAATACCGGGATAATAAACCCGACAATAAATATTAAAAAGGATTTTTCTTTAAATAATTTTTTTTTAAAGTTAATTAAAAAATAAATCAATATAGAGCAAAAAAATAATAAACCTTGATAGTGAGATAACAAAGCAAAACTGCTAAACAAACCACTTATAAGTGGATAAAAGATGGGGTGATTTTGTCCGTTGTTCTGGTATTTTAGTAAAAAATATAATGAGATCGTTCCAAAAAGTAGAACTAATATTTCAGGTCGACTTATTTTTGCAGCATTCAAAAAATTAAAATCAACCAAAAGTATAGCAAGTGAAATATTTATTCCTATACCCCTGACCGTTTTATCAATACCTAATGCTGCTGTAAATATGTAATTTTTAATCAATAGATAATACATAACCAGGAAACAAAGAGATATAAAAACTGATAATAACCTTTGAATAAATATAGATTCTCCAAATAATTTAAACCACAAAGCTATGGTTGATAGAAAAATAGGTGGGTACCAATACGTTTGTTGATCCAACCCTATTCGAGTTAATCCCAATAAATCATAACCCAGTCTGTTTTGGCTTATTAAATTATGTGCAATATCAGCATAAATCGCCTCATCAGACCATATTGATGGAATTTTAAGTAACAAAAAAATAATAGACAAAAGATAAAAAATTACGGCAAAAATTAATAGAAACTGACAAACCTTCCTCATTATAAAATTATTTAAGTAATTTCTTTAGCTTTCCACTGATTGTTGAATCTATTTTATCTAAGATATTAATTTGTCTTAGAGCATCATCATTTTTGTTTATTTGTATTAATATATAGGCTAAATTGACCCGGGAGTAAACGTCTTTATCATTAGCTTCTATTGCTTGCTTATATTCATAAATAGCATATTGAGGATAATTTTTAGTTATAAAATAATCTGCCATCTTGGGATGAAAGATGGGGGTGTTAATAAAAATATAACTATACTTTTTTATTTCATCATATTGTGGGAGTAAGGTGTATTGCTGTAAATTTTGATTTACTTTATTTTCAGTATATTTAAATATTGGTCCATAATCTCCTGCAATATTTTGCTTTTGGGATATAAATTGAAAATATTGAGTTATAAAGAAAAACTTAGCAATAAAAAATAAGAAGAAAAGGGTAATAATTCCCACCTGATAAATTCTATTTTTTTTCAGATGGTAAAAAGAGTAAAAAGACAGAGCATAAAATGTCGCAATGATAGGTAAAATAATAATGAAATAGTGAATATAAGATGGAGTTCTGGTTAAAAAATAGAATGTAGAAATAACTAGTAACATTAATGGTAAAAACAAATAAATTTTTTTTCCAAGAAAATAAAAATAAATTATTCCTCCAATAATTATTAAGAATTCTGCTGTAAATAAATACATAATTGGAGAAATTAGGGGGTTAAAGTTAATAAAATGATTATAATCATTACCTAAAATAAATTGAAAATTAGAACCATTTAAAATCTGGTAAGACCTAAGAAGATTCCAAGCATCAAATAGTCTGTTAGTTTTTTGGTAGTCAAAAAAGGCTACACAATCCCGACAAAAAGGGTTTGATGAAATTTCAAAAAATATATAAGGTAGGGCAAAAGTTGAGGCCAGAGATAAGCCCAAGATAACTTTTCTAAAACTTATCCTTATTTTTAAGATAATTAGTAAAATAGTAATAGTTAGAGCCAGGAAGACACCGGAACCGTGGAGTTGTACTAGAATAAATAACAAAAAAAACATTAATATTAAATGTTTTGTCTGCTTTGATAAGATTAAAGTAAAAAATAGATAATAAAAGGGGATGGCAAAGATTAAAATCAAATCCTGTGCCCATATTTTTCTAGAAAATAAAATTGCCCAAGGCGAAAAAGCTAGGGTTATGGCAGACAAAAAGGCGATTGTACTTCCGAATATTTTTTTATTAAATTTATAGAATAATACAATAGCAACTACATTAATTAAGGCAATCATAAAAGTGAGGTGTTGAGGATTCCGGGAAAATATCCCAATAATAATTAGTAAATAATTAAAAATAGGGAAATTATACATACCTGTACTAGCAAGCATCCCAACTTGTGGCAAAAATGGTTGTTGATAAAATAGATAAGTCTGAAAAGCGCTCAGCGCTTCATCATACTTAAATTCAATCAAATCCATAAAAAAGAGCCTGGGAATAACAGTCACAAGTATTAATAAAAAAACTTGAATTTTTGTATTATTCATCTGGATCAGTTCTCTCCGTAATTGGTCTTAATTCCACAATATATGCTTGATATTGGTCTTGTTTACCAATCTTAGTAATGTTTAGCCGGTTTTTTTCCATATATTTGACAATCAGATCACCATAATAATTATTCCCATACATACCGTTAAAAATAATATAATCAATCTCGTTTAATGCTTTAATGTAGGCACTTTTCTCCACAAATCCCTGAGGAAAATTAGAATATTGATTATTATTTCTCCCAGTAAATGCGTAGTAACTAACCGGGATTGCTGAGTTAAAAATTGCTTTACCATCAGGTATATTTTTTTGTATCTCTGACAGATACTCTTCATAAGAATATTTATCGCCACCCTCTAGTAGTAAAATATCATAATGAAATTTAATATTTGATAAAAATAATACAGAACAAATAAATATCACCCCAAGAAACTTTACAAAACTTAACTGTGATTTAGTAAGTTTCCAATTACCATAAGTCTTATCAATTAAAAAAATTAGTGATAAAAATACAAATGGTACTAAGTAAACTGCATACCAAAAATCTTTATTAAAAAATAAAATAATCCAAGAAAAAATAAGCGGAATAATTATTATAAATAAATTCGCGGGTCTTCTGCGGATAAAATACAAAAAAATCAACAAACTAACAGCAATATAGGAAAGATAGATTAATTTTAGCTCAAGGGGTTTATAGTTAAACACAGTAAAGATCCAACTATCTTGAGCATTTCCAATATTAAATCTTAATAAAATAAAGGATAAGAAAACCATGGTATGAGTAAATATCCAAATAGTTACAGGAGATAATAATCCCAGCATGATTAATATTTTTTTTCTGATATGTAATAATTTTTTTACTGATATCATAAGGACAATCAAAATTATGGCAAGATAGATCAAACCATTAAGGTGAAAGGCTGAGGAGAATAGTGCAAAGATGATACTAAGAAATAGATACTTAAATTTTTGATAGTCTGAATTTATTAATAGTTGTAAAAAATAAATTGAAATTAAACCTAATAAAAGTGTCCACGTCTCCGGTCTACCAACTCTGGTTGATTGCAAGTACGTAAAATCTGTTAGTAAAAGTATCAACCCAATAATACGAAATGACTTATTCTCTAAGAATAGATTTTTGGAAATAAGGAAAAAAACACTAAATATAAAAAATCCTGCAATCAAGCTTAACCACCTTTGAGCAACAATGGTGGATCCAAATGTATGGAACCAACTAGAAAGTACCGCTATATAAATTGAGGGGTAATATTGGAAATAGTTTAGTGGATCTTTACCTGCCAAAACTGAATACTTGGCAAGACCTGCTTCATCAGGCCAAACTGGAGGTTCTTTCAGAAATAAATCAAAAGTTATAAGCAAAAAAAAGACAGCTGCACAAGTTAGCAAAACATATTTCATTGATATATCATATACTAAAAGAGTTATTTATGAAGAAGAAAAACTTTATTTATTTATTAATAGTTATCGGTTCAATCGTTTTTTTTAATAGTCTTTTTAATGGCTTTGTTTGGGATGATGAAGAACAGATAATAAAGAATTCCTTGGTATATTCTATTACTAACTTATCCCATTTTTTTACAGGAAGTACTTTTAACTCAGGCGGTAGTGGTGGATTGGCTGGGATGTATTACAAACCCATAATGATTTCCAGTTTTGCTTTAATTTACACTATCTTCGGGGCTAATGCTTTTTTCTTTCACCTTTTTCAAGTATCTATTCATATTGCTAACAGTATTTTTGTTTTTATTATATTCAGACGTTTTTTTACTGATAAATTATCCTTTCTGGGATCATTAATTTTTTTAATTCATCCCATTAATTCAGAGGCAGTAGTATATATATCTGCACTTCAAGATACACTCTACCTATTTTTTGGGCTATTATGCCTATTGATAATTCCTAGGATAAATAAAGCTAAATACATTCTTCTATTAAGCTGTCTATTTTTACTATCATTATTATCCAAAGAAACAGGTGCACTTTTTATAATTATCTCCGCTTTGTATTTTTTATTATTTACTCAAAAACCCAAATTACTCAAGATCGTCATACCTATCATAATGGCAGTCTCAAGTTATATATTAATGAGGGTTACTTTAGCAGGTATAGGTTTGACTAAAACCGGACCCTCTCCCATTATGCAAATACCACTATTGGAAAGATTACAAAACATACCTGAAATTGTTTATTTTTATATTAAAACTTTTTTTTACCCGAAAGATTTAGCAATTGCAGAACATTGGATAATATCTGAAATAAATTTTAAGAATTTTTATCTTCCATTAATATTAATCATTATATTTTTTAATTTCATTATTTTTCTTGGAGCTATATATAACCAAAAGGAAAAATTCCCTAAATCATTTATTTTCTTCTTCGCATGGTTTATTTTGGGACTCGGACTACACCTGCAGATTTACCCCTTAGATATGACAGTGGCAGAGAGATGGTTTTATTTTCCTGTGATTGGATTAATTGGAGTTATAGTAATAATTATACAAAAAATAAAAATTTATAATCGATATTTAAAGACAATATTTACTTGTGCTTTTTTAATTATCTTCATAACTTTTTCAATCCGAACAATTGTCCGCAATTCAAATTGGAAAGACGGATTAACACTATACAGTCACGATATCAATATCTCTAAGAATGCTTTTGATCTAGAGAATAATTTAGGTGTTGAATTGTACAGAGCAAATAGACCTGATGAGGCAATGATTCATTTTGAAAATTCGACTAAATTAGCTCCTTTTTGGTGGAGTAACTGGAATAATCTGGGAGTTATAATGGAAAATAAAAATGACTTGGAAAAAGCAAAAGTATACTACAAACGGGCTATAGATAATGGACGATATTATCTTGCATTTGAAAATTTAGCAAAAGTTTACCTCAGGAATGATACCCCCTTGAATACTAAGTTATTCGCAGAACAATCCTTGAAGGTATTGCCGAATAATGCAACTTTATGGTCAGTTCTGGCACTATCAGAATATAGGTTGGGATCTTCAAACAAAGCACTTAGTGCTGCTAAAAATGCTTATTTATTAGATCAAAATCAGCGGAATTTATATATATACTCCCGTTTGTCACAAAATCTACCGCTTGATATTAAATGATTGCACTTAGCATATTTGCTATACTAAGATCGTGAAAAAAAATCCTGCCATATTTTTGATTCTGGTTATTGGAATATTTTTTTACTTAAACCGTAGTTATGCCCGGATTTATGACCGTGATGAATCAAGAATTTCCAATATTTCCTGGACATACCCTATCACAATAACAAATCCTAGCTTTCAAAATAAAGTTAAATATGTCTCCATAGGTGATAGTCTAGCTATGGGGATAGGAAGCAAAGACGCCACAAAAACATTACCCTTTATTGTTGCGAATAAATTATCACAACGGATGTCAGTTACTCTAGTGAACATTGCTGTTATCGGTGCTACTTCCGATGAAGTATTGCTTGATCAATTGAATAATACCATAACACAAAAACCCGACTATATTACACTTTTTTTAGGAACAAATGACATTCACAACCTAATTCCTTCTTCTAAGTTTGAAGAAAATATGAATTATATTATCAAAATGCTAGCTAATAAAACTTCCGCAAAAATAATAGTTTTTAATATCCCATATTTAGGATTAAATAACCTAATACTGTTCCCATATAATCTTCTTTTTGACTATCAAATTAAGCAATATAATCGTGTTCTTACCAGAATTAGCGAAGCTAATAAAATAATTTTAATTGATCTCTATAATCCTACGAAGGATAATTTCTCAAAACAACCAAATTTTTATTCAAATGACAATTTTCATCCATCAGAAGAAGGCTATTTATTATGGGGAACTTTAGTTGATTCTGAAGATTTTTAAATGTAATTTATGCAAATAAGTGTCACATCACCTGAAATACAAACACAATTATTTATAGTGATTTTAGGAGTAGCTTTATTTTTTTCAGTCAGCAAGAGAAGCCAACCTGCTTTTGATATAAGAGTAACAAATGAACTGAAGGGTTTAGCTATTCTTATGATAATGTTAGCCCATATCGGATATTTTCTGTCCACAGACCATAGATTTCTTTTTCCATTATCTATAGGTGGAGGTATCGGGGTAAACTTATTTTTTTTCTTATCAGGATACGGATTGTCAGCTTCATCTATCAAAAAAAGCTTATCAATTTTAGATTTTTATAAAAAAAGACTTCTTAAATTATTTCTCCCTTTATGGGTAATACTGGCTATATTTTTATTATCAGATTACTTTCTACTAAACCGTAGTTATCAATTTAGCGAAATATGGCATTCGTTTTTAGGATATTTTCCGATAGCTAATCTGACTGATAATATAAACTCACCTTTATGGTTTATTACACTAATTACGATTTATTATTTACTTTTTCCAATCATTTTTAACAAAAAATATCTTTATCTGACCGGAATCATTCTTATAATAATTAGCTACTTCTTACTTTTTAATAATTTTATACATTCTTTTTTAACATCAAGTAACATCTTTAAATACGATGTCTTAGATTTATACAGGACGCACTTTATAGCTTTTCCTTTAGGGATGATCGCTGCTGATTTGATTAACAATAAAACAACCTTGAAAAAAATAGGGTTCTTTTTGAGGATATATTTCAACAAACATAAAAGAGTATTATGGATAGTCACTTACCTAGGTCTTTTTCTGGCACTTTTTATAGCTTACCATACCGCTATTTATTCAGGAGTAGGTAAGGGGGAGTTTAAGGAGCAGTTTATCAGTCTGATTACTTCAGCTTCTATTGTATATTTGTTCATATTTAACAAATTAAGATTTGGCTTATTTAGTATAATAGGAGCATATTCATTTGAGATTTACCTAATTCACTGGCCGGTTTTATCTCGTTTTGATATTTTTTATAAATTTTTTCCAGCATTTATTGCAACAGGCTTTTATTTAGTTTTATTTATATTTTTAGGATTTGTTCTGAGTAAGATAGTAAACCTAATATCCACTAAGGTCTTAAAAATTGTATAATCAAGGCATGGCTTATCTCGTGCTGATTAGACACGGAGAATCTATTTGGAATGCTAAAGCACTTTGGACTGGACTTGTGGATGTTGATTTATCTTCCCGGGGCAAAGAAGAAGCAACAGAAGCAGGTAAATCGATTAAGGATTACAACTTTCAGGTTGCTTTTACTTCTAAACTTAAACGTGCACGCCAAACTTTAGATGAAATCCTGAAAGTCTTAAATATTTTACATATTCCAATCTATGAAAGTGCTGCACTTAATGAGCGTGATTATGGTGATTTTACCGGAAAAAATAAGTGGGACCTCCAAAAAGAATACGGAAACGAACAATTTCTAAAATGGAGAAGGGGGTGGGATGAGAACATCCCAAACGGTGAAACTCTTAAAGATGTTTATAATAGGGTTATACCTTACTATCAGGAGAATATCGCGCCGAAATTAATAGCCGGTAAAAATGTATTAGTTTCTGCCCACGGTAATAGTTTACGCGCTCTTATTAAATACTTGGAAGGAATCGCTAATAAAGATATTCCTCATTTTGAAATGGAAACCGGTGCAGTTTTTTTGTACGATGTTAACGGAGAGGGGAAAATTGTTTCAAGAGAAGTCAGGTCAACAAATTAATTTCCAAATTTAGCCGATTTTCTAACCAGTTTGGCGGTGTAAATAATCTCCCTCAGTTCACCATCTTCACCCTCTATCTCGGAAATACCTGACATTCTTTGAAATTCCTTTAAATAATCGGACAAAGAGGCTTGATTTTCTTTAATTTCCGATTTTAGGGTTTTGACTTTATTATTTAAGTCAGCAGCTTGAGGTTGTTTGAGAATTTGCTGTTTAGTGGCGCTTTTTACTCTAGTTGCCTCCTTGGTTAAAGCTGTATGTTCTTTATAAGTTGTATCATTTTCAAAAATATCATTTAGAGATTCAGTGTATTTTGTTACTTCTTCGCGTTGCCGATCGAGTGTGGAGATTAAGGTTTTTATCATCCCCTCCATATTCAAAATAACTGAACTATTATCTCCTTCATTTACTGCCTGGTTTTTATCCATGTCTATTAATATAGATCCTCTTTGTAAGTTAAGTCAAGCCTTCAAATATATTATAGTCTTGCTTAATTAAATGCGTGATTATTGCGTGATATGTGATATAATATATTTACCTATGTTTAAACCCGTCTATCATATTACACCTGTTATTTTATCATCCATCAGTGAAATCGCTGAAATTAAGGCAGTTGTAGAAAGATCGAGGGTCCTTCCACTCAATGAAGCTGAGCTTAAGCGTCAGGCCATTGTGAGGATGGCCCATACTTCTACTTCAATTGAAGGTAATCCTCTGGCAGAATTCCAGGTTGGTAAGGTCTTAGCCGGTATGTCTATTAATGCTGATAAAAAATCCATTCAGGAAGTAAAAAATTACCAAAGAGTATTACAAGAAGTCGAAAAAATATCACTAAAAATAAAATCCATTTCCTTAAGTGAGATTTTATATCTTCACGGCATCATGATGATGGATCTCCTTGAAAAAGAGAAAACCGGACATTTTAGACCAGGGCCAATTTTTGTTGTTGATGAACTTGGTGACGGCAGAGAAAAACTTAGATATGAAGGACCTCCTACCAAAAAAGTACCATTCCTTTTAAATGAACTTTTGAAATGGCTTTCTAGTGCTGATAAAGAAGGTCTGCATCCAATCATTAAGGCTGCTCTTTTTCATCTACAATTTGTCACCATTCATCCTTTTTCCGATGGAAATGGGAGAATGGCCAGACTTTTAACTACATTAATTTTATACCATGACGGTTGGGATTTCCGGAAAATCATCGTTTTGGAAGATTATTATAATAGAGATCGATTAGGATATTATAATGCTCTGAATGAAATTCAAGGCATCCGTTATCATGAAGGAGAGGATACCTCTCATTGGATTGAATATTTTGTAAGCGGTTTTTTAATCGAAGCCAGAAAAGTAGCGGAAGCTATTGCCCAAATTGGTTTTGGCAAAGTTTCTGATATTTCAGAGCAAGTTTTCCTGGATAAGGATGAAATTAAAATTATGGATTTTATTTCCACAACAGGTAGAATGACTAGTAAAGATGTGAAAGATATATTAGGAATAGCTAAAAGAACCTCACAGCTAAAACTTAAAACACTTCTGGATAAAAAACTAATAAGTGTTAAAGGTAAAGGACCCAGTACTTATTATATCTTAAATCAATAAGGTCATGCGCAATTTATTGCGCGATTATTGCGTTATTTGTGTCTAACTCTATATTTGAAATCTGTAAAATATGCTTAAAGTTAATTTTGCCCATGATAGATGCCTAAGTAACTCATAACCATCAATTGGTAATAATATTATATCTTAAAATACCACTTTATTTTAATAAATTAAAATGGTATTGTAATAAATATGCAAGATGATCAGGAAAAATGTCCAAAATGTGGTTCAGGCTTAGGGGAAATCACGGAAACAAAAACCGGAAGAAAGCTGCAAAGATGTATCAAGGGCTCTTGGAATCCTGAAACCAGACAAAACGAGGGCTGTGATTTTGTAAAATGGTTGCAAGTAGAGCCAAAGGAACTGGATGAAAAATGTCCAAAGTGTGGCTCAGCTTTAACTTTACAAATAACCCGCTTTGGGAAAAAGATGAAAAAATGTTCTGCTGGAGGCTGGGATAAGGAATCTAAGAAAGCTACCGGATGCGATTTTGTAGAATGGATTAACGGAACTTTTGAGCACTTAGATGAAAAATGTCCTGATTGTGGAGAATCCTTGGTTTTATATACAACAGCTAATGGGAAAAAGATGAAAAAATGTTCAACTTCAGGTTGGGATAAAGAAGCCAGAAAAGCTACAGGTTGTACTTATATTCAGTGGCTGAAGTCAGGTGAGGGTTTAAGTAGTGCCGGTGAAGAGTTCTTACCTAAAGAAGCGTAAATTATTGATTTGGAGTATCTTCAAAATTCCTTTCGATCTCATTCCAATTTAAAACATTCCAGAAAGCATCTATATAATCAACCCTTTTATTTTTGTATTTTAGATAGTATGCATGTTCCCATACATCGATGGTTAAAATTGGGATTAAACCGGCAGAGATAGGGGAATCCTGATTGGGGGTATTTATAATTTCGAGTCTTCGAGAAATTACAGGATCGTTCACCGAAGGCGAAGGTAGCCCTAGAGTCTCCAACTTGCCTTGATTCCATACCAACCATGTCCATCCGCTACCAAAAACTCCTAATGCAGATGTTTTAAATTTTTCCTTAAAATCATTAAAACTACCAAAAGTAGTATTTATTGCTTGGAGCAGTTTTCCTTCAGGCTCACTTTTACTTTTTCCTAAAATAGTCCAAAAAAATGAATGATGGAAATGTCCTCCAGCATTATTTTTTACTTTATTCCTAATTTCCTCAGGAACTTGATCTAGAGACTTTAATAACTCTACTACATCCATGTTTAGAAATTCTTCATGCCCGGAGAGAGCGTCATTTATATTCTTAACATAGGTTGCATGATGACCATCATGGTGAACATGCATAGTTGCTTCATCTATAAACGGTTCCAGAAAATCATAAGTAAAAGGGAGTTCGGGAAGCTCAAACATAATACTATGATACATCTTTATTAGATCAAAATAAATAGGCTTTTTGACAGTAATTAATCTAAAGATTTATAACCTTGACCAACTAACCACCAAAATTGTATTAAAATTACTATACTAACAGGATTGAAAGACATCACAGCCATAAGCCCCAGTAAAGCAATGATCTCTATCTTTTTATTCCTCTTAATTAATCCTTTAAGTGAAAAAAATATTAAGACCAGGATTGCAGTAAGTCCAATTAAACCTCCCTGAACCCAAAAATCAAGCAAAAAGTTATGGCTGCTATCAATATATTGATACTGGATATTGTTATGTAACATCTGACTGGTTACAGGTAAAGCTTTCTCTATATTGCCAAAACCTGCGCCTACAAAGGCGTTAGTAAACCCACTATATAAGGCAGTTTGCCAAATTTCCAACCTATTTTCAAACCAACCCCCACCTTTAATAATAGGTAAGCTAAAACTTAGTATCAAAACTGCTATTGTAATTATAGTTGGCTTACCCATACTGGTTTTAAACCTTTGATAAAAGAAGATAAAAATAAGTTGAACCGCTAAAGCTATAATCGCAGACCTAGAACTTGTCAAAATAATTAACAAAACAACTAATGACAAACCTAAATAATTTATAAACTTATTTTTTTCTTTGAGGAAAAATGGCCACAAAAATATTCCTGCTGCTGCTAAAGCGTTTGGTTCACCCAATGTTCCGATAAATCTTCCATTTTCATTAACTCCGAATATCAACGATCCGAAAACTATACCTGCAAAAGACAAGATAGGAATCCATCTTGTTAGTTGTAAATTTACTTTAGAACTGATGAGGCAAAATAAGCCTAAAAACCACAATAAAAATATTCCTTGTAAACGGAATTGATTTCCGAAAAGAGAAGTATCACTTCGGAAAAATATCAGATGTAATAAGGTAATTAAAAATAGAACAATAAAGAGAGTGGTCTGTTTTTTATCAAAAATTTTTACAGTAAAACCTTTTTTAAAGAAAAATATTAATGCTAGGATAAAAATAAAAATTTCTCCAATAAAGACTTTGGGAATTTCAAAATACGACTGACCAAAAGGTAAGACAATTAAAGGAAGTAAAAATAACAGGAAAATAATTAATACCTGCACACTTTAACTATAACAGATTCAGAATTTTTTAACGGGTGAGGTCAAATGAGTATGAGTCGTAACTTAATCCGCTTAAATTATTATGGGGTTTAGTTGCTGGTTTATTAGGTTTAGGGGTTGGAGTAACTCCTGATGTAGGAGGTTTTTGACCATTTGGTTTAGCATTAATGACATTAACTTGTTGAAGCATTAAAGCTCCCAAGACAATAGTTATTACTATAATTAAAGTTATTTTGAACATAACTGCTGTATGATAGCATATCGATAGCCCTTTGTCAAATACTCTAGGTTATAAAGACTAAGTTGGTATTACTCGCCTACTTGCTGAGAGTTATTTTAATACTTACAGAAGAATTGTTGCCTGCAATATCTGTTGACTTTGCCATTAAAGTATATATTGCTCCAGGTTTATTAGGTGCTTTCCATGAACAAGTATAATCAGGACTGGTATCAGTACAAAGCAGCTTCGATCCTTCAAGATAAAATTCAACTTTTTTGACACCTATATTATCAGAAGAGGAAGCAGCAAGAATTATTGTACTGCCACGCTTTAATATTGCACCATTTGTGGGATAAGTAAACAAAATGGTTGGAGGAGTAGTATCTGAGGGCACAAGAGTTGTTGTTGGTTGAGGAGTTACGGTGAGAGTATTGGTAGTAAAATTGACTTCATCAATATAAATTGTAGGTTGCGATGTGCCTGTCCACTCTTGGATAACAATATCTTTGATTAGAGTATTTGCTCCACCTAAATCACTTAAAGGAACATTATATGCTTTCCAAGCTCCTACAGGAGGACTACCTCCATAATTTGTAAGGTTTACACCAGGGAGAGATGCATTGTTTGTATCAATTAAATTTACACCGAATTGTTGGCCTACTTTACTACCGTACATAGCAAAATGTAAATATGTATAAGGAGTAGTATCAACTGCTGAATCTGTATGAAACCTAAGGGCACCCCATCCTGCTGTAAAGGTAACAGCAGTTGATTTTGTGCCTGAATAAGTAGGTGAGGCACTTTGCAAATTTACCGTAGCGTCCCAAGACCAATCTGCCCAATTTAGATTCAAAACGTCCTCATAAACTATTAACTTTGTTAGTTGAGGAGAGGTTGGAGTGGGAGTTGAGGTTGTTGGCAAACCTTGCCAAAAATATTTACTAACTATAGTTTCTGTCGGATCACCATCTCTAATATTAAAACTACTATCGCTTATTCCTTTATGCCAGATTAAATATCCAACCAAATCTGCAGTATTAAAAACTGCATTCATTTTACTATCCATGAATGAAGCCCGGAGATTTAGTGACGATGAATTAACTGTCCCTGTACAACGACCAGAAGAACTGACATCAGCACAAATACCGGATTCAGCCATATATACGGGTTTATCTAATAATGAAATAACCCCTATTCTTCTTTGTAACTCAGTGGGATAAGCTACTGTTGCCTGATCATAGTCATGATGGACGTCAATTAAATCCAAAGAGCTATCCTGATGTACAAGAGCTAAATCGTTACCCAGACTTCCACACCAACTGACTGCACCCAACTCTACCAGATGATTTGGATCTGCTAGCTTTACCGCAGTAGCCACATCTTTAGCAAAAGCTGTAATAGCTGTAGCAGCTGCTACCTCATTACAAGAACCATCACTATTTCTGGCATCTGGTTCATTTACCAGCTGCCACCAGGCAATTGTTGGTTCATTGGCGTATTTTTTTACTAAACTCACAGCATAGTCCTTAAAACTAAGCGTATGACCATTATCAATATTTTTATATCCGCTTTGGTACCAAGGAAGATATTTCATAATCCCTTGAGGCTCACAATCTTTCCATTCATTTACTAGCATAGGTATAAGATAAATACCATTTCTTTTCGCTGCAGCTATATACCTATCAAAATCTGTAAATGTACCGTTATTACTGCCGCTTTGATAAAAACCACTTCTGACAGCCACTGTTTTTGAAGCATTTTTCATCTGAGTAAAGACCTGGTCAAGCTCACTGTCGGTGGGAAGCGTACAACCATATCCCAACCAGATATAATTGTAGCCGGTAATTCTGGTTTGCAGTCCGTTTACCAGTAAATTTTTGCCTTCTTTAGTAAAAAAGGGGGATACTACATAAGCGTTTGTTGGTTTCATTGGAAAATAACGGGAAAATAGACCTTTAAAAGATGCTAAATTAGTAACAAGAATAAATATGATTATAAAAATAGCAGAGATACACAGTGGTAAAATTATGCTGGCAAAACCACGAGAATAGTTATATTTCTCCACAATTTAATAATCTATCAAAAAGATTTCATATGCAAGAGGTATTTATTTTCTATAACTTTGCTCATTGTTTTAGTTAATATAGTATAATTAAAAAGAGTAGATAAAAGCTTAATATCTTTTTAACTAAAGGAGGTGAGACTCATGAAGAATCAATATGCTATTCCAAATGCACTTGCTGTTACTACAGCCGTTGTTTTTATATTGTGTCGTTTATTAGTAGGTTTATTTCCAGATATATCTTTTGTCGTTGCCCAGTCTTGGTTTCATGGTATCGCAATTAACAAACTAGGTGCCCAGGACTTAAACATATCATCATTTGTGTTAGGGTTAGTTTCAGTAACAATAACAGCTTGGATCGTTGGTTATATTTTCGTTAGAGTGCAAAAATTATTAAGCAAATAATTTAGATACGCGTTTTTCACAATGGCTGAGAACTGTGTTAGCAGTCAGAACTTATTTTATCAATTCCCTGAACCCAAAACAATTTGCTTTTGAAGCGAGTTATTAAGGTAATTTCCATATTAAGGAAGCCAATTCTGGATACGTCCCAGGCGTCCCAGAATGACCCTAAAAGCGTGTTTTAGCCTCAAGGTGGGTATTTACCACACTCTGAAACAGTATATTGTGTGCTTGAACTAACAGCTCTATAAACTTTTCTTTCTGCTGTGATGTAGCAGTATCAAGATTTGTTTTGACAATGATTTTATTTCTCTTCTTGGCCATATTTTATTAGGTTGATTTTTACTTCAAATATTCGTCTATATTGGCCTCATGTTCCTCAAGTGTTTTAGAGCAATGAATTTGCCTATTTTTATCGTGTAGATAGTAGTAGCAATCGGTTTCTGTTGGGTTCAAAACTGCGTCAATTGCATCTATCCCTGGATTTGATATAGGAGTTGGAGGTAATCCTTTATTTTGATAGGTGTTATATGGCGAGTCGATGTTCTTAATATCAGCAGCTTTAATAGGTGCCCACCACCCAGAACCTATATTTCCTCTAGCGTATTGCACAGTTGCATCGATTTCCAATGGCTGATCATTTAGTAACCTATTCCACAAGATCCCTGCGATAAGTGCCATATCTTCTTTTCCTGCTGCCTCTCGCTGAATGATAGATGCAACTTTTAAACCCGTCGTCCAAAGAATAT
>CAZFZP010000007.1:0-22566 GCA_964523515.1 uncultured Gammaproteobacteria bacterium | reverse complement strand
TATATTCCCTTCAATTTAAGCGTTTAAGTGTACGGAATGTATAGGGACCTAGACAACATATTTAGAAGAACTAATACTTTCCTAAAAGATCATTAAATCTAATTCTTAACATATCTTTAACTGCATCTAATGAATCTTTTATAAGTTGCACTCTTTCAGTCCCCACATAATGCCAATCCACTGGTACCTCTGATATTTTAAATCCTAACTTTTTTGCCAGAAACAGCATCTCAACATCAAACCCGGCATTTACTGCCGCCCCTTTAGCTCTCATATGCTGCCACTCACCAGCCATCTTTGTAAAAACTGTAACTCTTGCAGTTTTACTAAAAGCTTTAAATCCACATTGGGTATCTACAAAAGGCAGCCCTAAAATTAAATTGCGCAAAGTGGCAAATCCCCAGGCTGTTAATTTCCGTAAGATGGGTGCCCCTTCCCTGCCATGCCTTGATCCAATCACAATATCATTCCCTTTTTCAAACTCCGGGAAAAATTTCTCTACCTGATCCAAAGGTGTAGCCTGATCCATATCTGTAAATAAAGCTACTTCCCCTTCTGCTTTAAGTAAACCTGTCATAACTGTTAAAGCCTTCCCTCCATGTTTATTTTTGATTAGTTTAAACCCATCTTTTACCTTAATCTGCCTCTCCACTTCCTTAACTGTTTGATCAGTAGATCCATCATCCACAATTAAAACTTCAAACTCAAAACCTACTCCTTTTAAGTAATTTTCCACTTCATCCAAAACTCCTTTTTTTAAGTTTTGCATCTCATTGTATGCCGGTATAATTACTGATAATTTCATTTTGGCGGTTCACCTGTTGGATTGGCTACCAGTTTAAAAACTTTTACCCCTAGTACTTGTGATTCTTGTTCGATCCTAGCCCAACCAAAATGGGAAATTTCCTGTTTAGCATGGCCAATTGGTTCACATATTGGATCTTCACAGACTACAAAAAGTTGGTCTGTAATATCAAAAGGAACTTGTTTGGGTTTATGTCCATATGTATCAAGATAAAACTGATAAGCTGCATCATAATTATTTTTAGAAAGCAGGGCAAAATTAAAAGGCTTATTTCCAGACTGTGTAATCACATATTTGGCAATTTCTTGGGTCCGCTGCAGCTGATTATTAGGTGGATTTTTAAGTGGACTTTTGGCTAGATTTAGAAAAACTAAACCTATTACCAAAATACCAACTAAAATATAAAAGATTTTAGGGCTTAACCTGCCTAAGCTTGGTTTGATTAACTTACTATGAAACAAGGCTCCGAGTAGAAAATATGGCACTGGGTTTAAAAAACCCAAGTAATGATCATAAATAGTCTGTTTATATAAAGCCAAACCAGTTATCCCTACTATCAGCCATATACTCAAGGCAAGATATGGCCAATAAAAATATCTCTTTTTGACTTTTAGCCAGACAACTGCTATTAGTACCCAAACCAAAGCCCAGGAAACTACTCCCGAGATAGCATTATTTCCTCCAGTTATATATCTACCTATTAGATTATCCCTATATATAGGCACTATTCTCTCTATAGTATTTAAAGGATTTAAATTAACAGTTGTTTCCCTGTTGCTAAAAAAAGTGCTGATGGCCCGGTAATTCATATAGTTATGTTTTAAATCAAAGATTACTAAAGGGGACATCAGAAATAAGTAAGCTGTTACAGAGATTAAAGTCCATTTTATAAAATTACCTACTCTTTCCCTGGTTTGAGATGCTTCATAGATCCACAAAATTCCTACAATTGGAAGTAAAATTGAAGCTAAATAATGCATCTGCATGGCAAAAGCTACAGCAATTCCAGTTAAAAGCAGCCATCTGTTATCTTTTGTTACATGTAATTTATAAAGTCCTAAAATAGCCAAAAGTGAGAAGAAAGGAGTTGGGTTAGGATTCCAGGAAGACCTGGAATAAAAAATAGTAACCGGCGATATGGCATATAAAACGCTCGCAATCACAGCTGCCCAAAAACCAAACCACTCTTTAGCCAAATAATAAATCAGCCAGACAGTTAAAACTCCAATTAAAGCTACCATAAAAGCTGCTGCTTCTGGTTGAAGATAGAATATAGCCATTGGGATACTCATCATATAATAATAAAGTGGCCCTAAATACATATTACCTATCGATGTCACCGGCCCTAAAAGAGGCAAATCCCAAGTAGTTAAGATTCTTTTTATTACTAAAGCATCTCTACCCTCATCCCCTAAAAAGGTCATGTATTCTGGTAATCTATACATCCTTAAAAATGCTGCCAAAATTAAAATACCTACTAAAAAAGCTAGTTCTAACTTAGAGCTTAAATGCCACCATAATTTAAATAGATCCAAATAACTTTTTAAAACAACAGTTAGATTAGCTCCTGTTTGAGTGCCAAATTTCCTTGGGTAATGATTCACTCCCACTTCTGCAAATCTAAATCCCTTCATCTTGGCCTTAACTAATATCTCAATCTGGGTTACTTTTTCTCCGGATTCTAGGGGTAAAATAGCTTCAAAAGCTTTTTTCTTAATTAATTTAAATCCACAGGAATAATCCCTGGCTGGTAATCCTAACAGGATTTTAGCCATCAGAGTCCAAACAAAAGTGCCGGCAGACCGTACATACGCATCAGCTCTTTTTAATCTATAACCCAAGATATAATCTGCCTCATCAGTTTTTTCCAGTAACTTAGAAATTTCCGAGAAGTCAAATTGGCCATCAGAGTCTGCAAAAGCTACCCAAGGATATTTTGCTGCTTTAAAACCAGTTTTTAAAGCCCCTCCATAACCGATATTTTTTTCATGATTTATCAAACGTATCCTGCTATCTTCTCTTTCTAAATTTGATACAATTTCCCCTGTTCTGTCTTTGGAACCATCATTTATTACAATAATTTCAAATTTCTCTAAATTTAAGTTTTCTAAAACTGACAGGGCATCTTTAACAGTTTTTTCAATATTTTCTTCTTCATTGTAGGCAGGGAAGAATACAGATAGACTGCTAATTTTAGTAGACATGATTAAAAGTGTAGCACAGGCCCTTTTTTTCTGCTATCATTTTGGTAGTGACTCAAACTGTAAAACATCTGCTAATAATTATACTGTTTACCCTTGCTACTACCTTACTTATTTGGTTGCCTCATTTTTTAAATTTGCCTAATTTATTTGGACTTAATTTTAGCAATGGTTTTAATACTATCTATAGAAACTTCGACGGACTTGAATATGTCATTATTGCCAAAACTTTTTACGAGCCTGGATTAATCGCTGGAATTGCCCAACCATTGGAACCTATTTATTATGCTGCGCATTTTCCAGGATATGCTCTTTTAATGTTACCCTTTGCTCTAATTTTAGGATATCTCAAATCTATGCTTTTGGTATCTCTTTTTTTTACAATTGCGTCAGCAATTGCATTCTTTTTTTTAGTTAAAGATTTTAAACTAACGGGAAATCCATTATTTTTAACCATACTATTTTTAATCTTACCTGCCAGGTGGATTATCGTAAGAAGCGTGGGTTCTGCTGAACCAGTTTTTATATTTTTTGTATTAGTTTCTTTGTATTTCTTTTTAAAGGCTACTGTTGGACAAATCAAGCATTTACCAATATTTATTTCAGCTGTTACTGCATCTTTTGCCCAATTAACTCGGCCACCCGGAGCATTGCTGGGATTGGCACTAGGTCTATTTGTTCTCTGGCAGGCATACAAAAGAAAATCGTTTACCTATATATTTAATTTCCTGCCATTTTTACTAGTTCCCTTAACTTTACTGGGAATATTTAGCTGGTATGGATATGTATATAACGACTTTTGGGCCTACTTTCACAGTGGGGATAATATTCATTTAATGTTTCCACCTTTCCAGATCTTTAACTCTAACCAATTTTGGGTTGGAAGTATATGGTTAGAAGATGTCATTTATATCTTTGCTTTAGGATTTTTAGGAGGATTACTTTTACTGAAACAAAAATTATATCCATTGGGATTTTTTGTTTTAACTTATTTAATAGCTTCTATTTTTGTGGCCCACCGGGATATTAGCAGATATACTCTACCGGCAACCCCATTTGTCCTAATAGCATTTGAGAAAATATTAATCAGCCGCGAGTTTAAAATAGTTTTAATAATTCTAGCCTTAGCTTTTTATCTATACAGCCAAAACTTTTTGATTAACAACACCGCCCCAATCCCGGATATTAACTACTATAATTAGTCAGTATCTCTTTTCCAAGTCACAAAATGATTCATTAAGAAATTCCAGGTCATAACCGGAGGAATGGTCGCAAAAAAATATAAATTATAATAAGGAATATTGACTAACCATAAATTTATATATCCATCTCCATATAATATATGTAGAAATTTAATGATTAATACTCCAATTATTAATCCTCCAAATGAGACAAAATTGAAAAGTAATAATTTTTGCCACAGCGTATTTTTAGTTTTTCTTTTCTTAAAGGTCCATAAATTATTCCAAGAAAAATTATTTAAAATGGCAATCTCTGTCGAGATAGCCTTGGAAGTAGCCGGCCTAATTCCAAAAAAACTAATAAAAATATTATAGAAAATAAAATCTATGATCGTCCCAATAAATCCTACTGTGCCAAATTTAATAAACACTTTGGATCTTCTGGCCCAATAAAGCACCGGAAATTTAATTCCCCAAATACTAAACCTCACCTCTAACCCATAGGCAATAATATCAATAATATAATTTACAATTTCATTTTTAGACCTATCTGCTCCTCTTTTTCTAAAAATTATCGGTACTTCTGTCATTTTAGCGTGAGCCCTATAAGCTTCCACAATAGCTGCTGGTTGGATTAAAAATGTAGTGCCATGCCAAGGGATAGCAGTTTTATCCATCTTAAGATAAAGCTCTTTAGTATAAGCTTTAAAAGATGGGGTAAAATCAGAAATCTGCCAAATACCAGTTAGTAGCCTACAAACCCAAGATGATCCAAAACTAAATAATCTCCTCATTGCAGAGATATCATTAGATCCACCTTTAACAAACCTTGATCCTTGCACATAGTTGTAACCTTCATCAATTTTTTCCAAAAATTTTGGGATATCATTTGGATCATGTTGCAAATCAGCATCAATTTGCATCAGTACATCAGCATTTAATTTCTCCAGCGCATATTCGTAGCCGAAAATTATGGCAAGTCCTAATCCCCGCTCTTTAACATCTAGAAAATGGACATTTTTATTTTCTTTGACCAACCTTTCGGCAATTTCACCGGTTCCGTCAGGCGAGTGACTATCTACTATCAAAACATGCACTTCAAAACCTCTAACTTTACCATTTTGTGCAGCAATTAATTCAACAACCTTTTTAATGCTTCCCTTCTCATTATAAGTAGGGGCAACTACAACAACTTTTTTTATTTTTTCCATTACTTTCTGCATTGTATGAGAATTTAGATGCTTTGGCAATCCATTTAAATATTAGGTGTAGATTTTTTATATTCAGTCTGGTATTCTCCTTAATTAGAATTAAATATGGCTAAGAAAGATAGCAAAACAGCATTAATTATTGGTGTCTCATCTCAAGATGGGTCATATTTGGCAGACTTGCTTCTTACAAAAGGTTATAATGTTGTTGGCACTATTAGAAGAAGCACTTCGGTTTCTAAAGAAAATATCACTCATCTTTATGGCAAAATAGAAATAGAACCCGCAGATTTAATTGACAATGAAAGTATTGTTAATGTTATAAAAAAATACCGGCCGGATGAAATCTACAATATCGCCGCCCAATCAATACCGGCAGACAGTTGGACCCATCCCTTTTATACAGCAGAAGTAACAGGGCTAGGGATAGTCAGGGTACTTGAGGCAGTCAGGCACTTTGTCCCCAAAGCTAAGGTTTATCAGGCAACCAGTAGAGAAATTTTTGGTAATATTTCAGATGACGCCGCGACAGAAAATACCCCGCTGGATGCCAATAATCCTTATGGAATAGCCAAGGCATACGCTCATATGATGGCCCGTTGTTACAGGGAATCTTATGGCCTGTTTGTAGTTAGCGGCATCTTATTTAACCATGAAAGTCCCAGAAGAAGTTTGCATTTTGTCACCAGAAAAATTACAGCTGCTGTGGCTTGTATCAAAAATAAGGTTAAAAATCCACCCATTGATGAGTTAGGTGAACCTTTAGTTGATAAAAGAGGCCGGCTACATTTAGGGCTGCTCGGCGCTAAAAGGGACTGGGGATATTCTAAAGAATATGTCGAGGCAATCTGGTTAATGTTGCAGCAAAAAACTCCCCGGGATTATGTAATTGGGACTAACACCACTCATTCGGTTCAAGAATTTACCCAAATTGCCTTTGATTATGCAGGTTTGGACTTTAAAAAACATGTTATTAGTGATAAAAGACTTTTGCGGCCTACAGAAATTAAAGAACTTAAAGGAGATTATTCAAAAGCTAAAAAAGATTTCGGTTGGGAGCCAAAAATTTCTTTTGAAGATTTAGTCAAAATAATGGTTGCTGCAGATCTAGAGCGGTTTAAATAATTATTTTTTTTTTGCTTTTTCTGCCCAAAATGCATTTGCTTGAAACAAAGTATCAAAAGTGCCTGTATCTCTCCAAAAACCTGCCAATATTTTATAACTTAATTTTCCGCTCTTAGCATAAAAATTATTTACATCTGTAATTTCCATCTCCCCCCTATCTGAAGGTTTAATTTTTCTAATAAAATCAAAAACTTTGGAGTCATAAATATAAAGCCCTGTTACAGCAAAATTATTAGGAGGATCTTTGGGTTTTTCTATAATCTCAATTATTTTACTGTTATCTTGAGGATCAAAAACAGGCACTCCAAAACGCTGTGGGTCTGGCACTTCCTTTAAAAAAACAGCCGCACCTTCTTTAAAATCTATTACATCTTTAACTATATCAAAATCCGTTGTATTATCCCCTAAGATAACTGTGCAGCTATCTCCATCAACAAATTCTCCAGCCAAACTTAAAGCCTGAGCAATACCTCCTTCATCTTCCTGATAACCATATTCCAAATGGTCAATTCCCAACTCTTTACCGTTTTTTAAAATCGGCATAAAATGGCCACTATGAGGACCTCCAACCACCACCATAATTTCTTTTATCCCAGCTTTTACCAATGTATCAATGGGATAAAAAATCATCGGTTTGTCATAAACCGGAAGCAAATGCTTATTAGTAACTTTGGTTAGAGGATAAAGTCTGGTTCCTAATCCCCCTGCTAAAATAACACCTTTCATACAAGTAAACTATATAATATTACCAAAGCCAGCGCAGCAGTTAAAAGGTATTCTATCATAACTTCTAAAGTTAAACTTTTATCTAAGAAATGATGCATAAAAGCCCCTGACAGATAAGTAATTCCTAAAATAGTAAATATTTGAAATTGAATATAGGGATTATTTTGAAAGTATACTACTCCCCATATAGCTACTATATTTATAGCTATAAACAAATGCACCTTCACAAAATAGCCCCCGGTGTGCTCATTAACACTCCCATACCAGTAACTGCCATAAGTGATAAGTGAGAAAAATGATAAGAACTAATCCTAAAAACCCCTCTGCGGCGAAGGATTATAAAATCCAAAACCAGTAAACCAGAGATCAGCATAATTATCCCTATTCCAAATATTTTACTAACCTGATAAGGATCTACCATAGATTTGACCACTCCACCTATTGGCAAAGACGCTAAAAGTTGCGGGGCATTATTATATTTTTCTTTTGGCACTGCTATTTGTTTACCACCAATACTGACTTCTGGCAGATTAGCCAAGTTTCTGGTAGTACCAAACATTTGAACTACCAAAGTAGTCTGCTGCCCATTTAAAATCCCTTCCACTACAGCAATTCCGATATCCTGATATTTTGGATTTAAGATATTTTCCCGGTGAGTGGGAGAATTCATCCAAGCTACTACAACTGCATCAGGATTATAGAAATTCTTAGCTAAATTTTCTCCGGCAAAACTAAACTTATAACCACTTCCTAAGATAAAATCCCAGGGTGTTTTTCCTGATGGAGCAAAATGAGCCCAATAACCTTCAGCAAACATATTCCCGGCTTTGACTTTGGCAGCCTCATCCAAGGCACTATTTTCTGATAAAGGTGAAAGTCCCAGTTTTTGTCTTTCTTGATTAGTTAACTCAATCACTTTTTTATAATCTATATTTGATGCAACACCCAAGACTCCGGGTTTAAAATAAGCAGCAAAAGAAAAACCTATCTGAAGTAAGATAAAAAGGAGAATATAAATAGCCAGTCCATGCCAGGAAATCAGGATAGCTTTTTCATGAGTCTCTGTGTGAGGAATGAATAAATGATACCAGGACATATAAAAAGTATATCATTAGTAAATTAATTCTGTCTCTATCTTTTTACCATTAACCGGAATCCCCAAAGAAAAGCCTAAAGCATTAGCCACAGAAACCCCTACCCTTATTCCAGTAAAAGATCCTGGTCCTGTTTCAATCTCAATCCCTTCTAGTGTTCCAGACCAGGTTTGGTTTTGAACTGACAAACCTGGTCTGGAAGTTCGAAATAATTTGACAATTAAAGGTAATAAAACCTGTGAACCAAACTTATTCTGCTCAGATAAGTTTTCTACAACCTTCCCATTTTCTTTGAGAGAAACTGTAACCTGTTTTTGATCTTTGGTATTAATATAAAGGATCATAAGAGTATTTTAGCATATTTTTCTTGACAAAACTATAGGTTTATCATATAATATATTTATATGGATTTTGAACAAAGATTAAGACAGATTAAAGAGATTGCCAGCCGGTTTAGCATGATTGCTGCTTTTCTTACCTTTCCTCAAATGGATGCCTTAAGCGCTGCACAACTATCAGAATGCTTAGTGCCTGCTGCTCCACAAAATTTAACTACTTATATTAAACAAACACCTATTTTTGATCATTCTACTGGTGCCATCCCAAGTAAGGATTTATCTCCTACTATTATAGTTTTGAACTGGAACTCAGATCCGGATGCTGAAAATTATGCCGTGAGATTAATTATAGGAAATGATCCCCTCAGTAATAAAATACTTACTGAACCTAATATTATTATTAATGATCTCCCAACAAGCCATACTGAGATTCCTTTAAATTCTATAACAGAAGATATAAGTGGATGGGCTCAGAATGAAAATTCTTGTGGAGCAAGTCAGGCAACCGGTTTTAACCTAAGGCTACCCAAAATTGATAATAATCCTAATCCCAAACCTCCTGTTATAAACTGACTTACTCATTTACTTCCTAAATTGTATAATCCCTTTATATGGAAGAATTAAAAAATAAATTTCAAAAAATTTCTGATCAGATTGACCGAGCCAAATTGCGTGGAGAAATTAGGGATTTAGAGATCCAAATTAATAAACCTGGTTTTTGGAATAATCCGCAGGAGTCATCAGTCATCAGTCGTCAGCTTTCAGAAAAACAGAAAAAATTGGAAACTTTGGAAATTTTAGAAGAAAGAATTAAAAATGCATTAGAAATATCTGATGAATCTTCTATGGAAGAAGATTTGAAAAAAGAAATTAAAGAACTTAATAAGATATTAGGTGAATTTGAGTTAAAATTATTTTTGTCCGGACCGCATGATGAATCTGAAGCCATTTTCTCTATCCATGCCGGTACTGGGGGAGTGGAAGCAATGGATTGGGCAGCCATGCTTGCAAGAATGTACCAAAGATATTTTGATAGACAGAATTGGAAATATGAGGTGACTGATGAAAGTTTAGGGGAAGAAGCTGGATTCAAATCAATTTCTATGATTATACATACTCCTTTATCTTTCGGGTATTTAAAAAATGAAGCTGGTACTCACAGATTAGTACGGCAATCCCCTTTCAATGCCGATGCGCTGCGCCAAACATCTTTTGCTTTGGTGGAAGTACTCCCTGTGATTGAAAATGAAACAGAAGTAGAAATTAAAGAATCTGATATCGAGTTTGAGGCATTCCGGTCTGGTGGAGCAGGAGGACAGAATGTAAACAAGGTTTCAACTGCTGTCAGGTTAAAACATATACCAACCGGAATAGTAGTTACCTGCCAGACTGAGAGATCACAACTGCAAAATAGGGAAAATGCCCTCAAACTTATGCGGGCGAAACTTTGGTTTATCCAACAGACTCAAAACAAACAACTTAAACAAGAATTGAAAGGCGGCCATACTCAAGCCACTTGGGGTACCCAAATTAGATCTTATGTCTTGCACCCTTACCATATGGTGAAAGATTTAAGAACCGGTGTTGAAACTTCAGATACAGACCAGGTGTTAGATGGAAATTTGCAGCCTTTTATTGACAGTGAATTAAGAATGCTCAGCATAAGCGAAGTCAAAGGGTAGACAAAACTTTCCCAAGTTGTTAATATAGTAACAATATGCCCGAAGATAAAGAAACCAATACAGAAATTCCAACAGATATCTCGCCAGCTAAACCTTTTACCGAAAGTTTTAATATTAGCCGTTTTATTTTACCAATATTTATAGTGGTAGTAATTTTAGGCAGTGCCACTGGGTACCTGCTAGCAAATAAACCAGGCGTTGCACCAGGCAAAGGGTTGATTGAAATTCAACAAACTCCTAAAGCTGCAGAACAAGATACCAGAACCTTTAGGGATTTTTCCGAAGGGATTATCAGACCCAAACCTCAAGAAAAGTCTAATGGTATATATAGTGAAGGAACCCATTATCTGGAGCGTGAAGGCGGCACTCCTGTTGCTTTAACCTCCTCAGTAGTTGACCTATCTTTATATGAAGGTAAAAAAGTGAAGGTTTTTGGAGAAACTCAAAAAGCACTCAAAGCAGGATGGCTTATGGATGTAGGCCGTGTTGACCAAATACAGTAATGGTTTTATTTGACCATGTTACCAAAAGATTTAGCTCAAGCATTATTGCCTTGGACGATATCACCTTAGATATTAAACAGGGTGAGTTTGTATTTCTGGTTGGACCCTCTGGAGCAGGCAAATCTACACTCTTAAAAATCCTGACTAGGGAAACACCACTTACTTCAGGGAAAATTGTGATTGGTGGGATTGATATTACCAAAATCAAAGATTCTGATGTGCCTAAATTTAGAAGGAAAATCGGATTTATCTTCCAGGATTTTAAATTATTGGATGATAGGACAGTGTTTGAAAATGTAGCCTTAACTTTGGAAGTGTTAGGCAAAAGTGAAGCGGAAATTCTAAAACAAGTCGAGCATACCTTAAAATTAGTGGAGATTTGGGATAGGCGTAATCTTTTTCCCAGGCAATTATCAGGAGGGGAAGCTCAAAGAACTGCCATTGCCAGGGCAATTGTAGCAAAGCCGGACTTAGTTTTGGCTGATGAACCAACCGGGGATTTAGATCCCAAAACAGCCTGGGATGTCATCCAACTGTTAAGTGAAATTAATTCATGGGGGACTACTGTTATTATGGCCACCCATAATCAGGAAATTGTCAACACTTTAAAAAGAAGAGTTGTCTTAATTAAAAATGGTAAAGTTATAAAAGATAGCAAGGAGGGTAAATATGACCTTCACTAATTATATAAATTTTACTAAAAGAAATATCAGAAGATCACCTTTTCAGGCAATTGCGGCTGTGATGGTCATGTTTTTAACTTTTTTAGCATTATATGTCTTTTTAATTATTGCAGCAGGATCTCAGGAAGTTTTAAAATTTTATGAAAGCAAACCGCAAGTCATAGTTTTTTTTAAAGACAATACTAAACCTGAAGATATTAGCGCCATCCAAAGTGCACTAGAGCGGGAAAGCAGGGTAACCGAAGTAAAATTTGTTTCACAAGAACAGGCTTTAGATATTTACCGTGAGCGTAATAAAAACGATCCAATTTTACTAGAACTAGTAACAGCCAATATTTTGCCTTCATCTTTGGAGGTTTCAACGCAAAACCCGGAAGATTTACCCCTAATTGCTGATATTTTAAGAAGAGAACCAGTTATAGAAGAGGTAATTGTGCCAAAAGATGTCATTGCCTCTTTAACCTCAGCTACTACAGTAATCAGGGCTGTGGGCGCCGCCTCAGTCGGATTTTTAATAATTTTTGCCATACTGGTAATACTGATGATTATTGGATTTAAAATTAGGTTAAAAAGGGATGAAATAGAAATCATGCGGCTTTTGGGCGCATCTTCAAATTTTGTGAGAACTCCTTTTATTTTGGAAGGGATGTTTTATGGACTAACTGGTGCATTATCTTCTTGGGTTATTATTTATATCTTACTCTGGTATTTCACTCCTTTTTTGCAAGGATATATTAGTGATATTCCACTTTTACCAATCAATCCTTTATTTATGTTAAGCCTTTTGCTTATAGGATCACTGGTTGCTCTTTTGATTGGTGGTTTTGGGGCACTTGGAGCAGTTAGAAGATATCTTCAAATTTAAGCTTTTATGAAACGGCTTGTTTTTATTGTTTTCCTCTTTATTTTACTGATCTTGGCACCTATCTTTCCTTCTCCTATTTCAGCCCAATCTGCTCAAGAATTGGCCCAACAGCTACAGGAAAAACAGGCCGAAATTGCCAAACTGGAAGCTCATTTAGCAGATGCCCGTAAGCAAGACAAAACTTTAAGTTCCCAACTTAGTATTATTGATAATCAAACTAAAATAACAGAGCTTAAAATTGAAGAAACTAATTTAAGAATTCAAAAATTGGAAAGGGAAATTAATGAATTATCTACCCGCATTATCCGGATATCTACTTCTGTTGACAGTTTAACTGAGGTCTTACTGAAAAGAATTATCCAAACTTATAAACATGGTTCTGTCACTACCTTAGATTTACTCTTTTCTTCTAATGGGTTTGCTGAAGTAGTGGAAAAGATTAAATATTTACAAGTTGCTCAGGCAAATGACAAAAAAGTCCTTTATCAACTGCAAGCTACAAAGGCTGCCTATAATGACCAAAAACAAGACAAAGAAACCAGGCAAGCAGAAGCAGAAAAATTAAATACTGATTTAGAAAAATATAAAGGACAACTGGCTCAATCTAAGAAAGATAAAGAAGAGCTCTTAAGAATCACTAGAAATGATGAGGCAAGATATCAATCTTTGATTGCCCAACTTCGGGCTGATACAGATTCCATCCGTCGGGCTTTAGGAGGCACGGGCGTTAAAAAGGGTTCAGTTAAAAGAGGTGATGTTATTGCGGTTGTAGGTAACTCTGGTTGCTCTACCGGACCTCACTTACATTATGAAGTGATGACTAATGCTAGAATAGAAAACAATACAGTAGTTGGAAAAGAAAATAAGGTTGACCCTAAACCACTTATAGACAGTGGGCAGTTTGAAAAACCCACCCCAAATTATGACGGGAGTGAGTGTGGGTCTTCATGTAGAATAGGGCAGATTAGCACTAAATTTGGAGAGGTATATTTCTTGGGTACTCATGCTGGTTTAGATATTGCCGAATATGCTGGGACACCAATTAGGGCAGCAGCTGATGGGGTAGTCTATGAATTTTCTGATTCAAACGCTTGTTATCTAACTGGAACAGTAGGTCGGGGAGTAGTCTTAGACCATGATAATAGTGACTACGTAACTTTGTATTGGCATATTCCATAACCTGGGCAATAAATATAATTTCTATCTTTGTTAATAACAATCAGATACCATTTTTAGGCTATAGCTAAGGATTGGTATAAATTTATAGACTAAAATATTGTTTATAATATTTTTCATTTTCTATTTTATCTGCTCTAATTAAAATGACTTCATCACTTATTCCAAAATATTCTCTGAGATAAAATATTTGTTCTTCACATTCGTAAGGAGTGAGATAAACACTTTTTTGTAGGGGAAGAAAATTAATATATTTTAGAAAATTTCTAAAAGCACTTTGTTGATTCTTTTTAAATTTAGCAATATCATAAAATACTATCCTCCATTTACCATCCCAATGTTTAGTTTTTAAAGATAACTCTTCAAACTTAAATTTAAGATATTTCGTCTGTCCTTTTTGTGTAAGTTTAACTATCTCTTGACCGTTTTTGTTAATTATTTCTACTACTTTTTGATCTCTTAATCTTTTCAGGTTTCTTTTAAGTAACGTCATGTCAAACTTTTTCCATTCTTTTTGGCTTTTTTCCCAATCACTTTTTCTTTTAGCTCTAGCAATATGGCCAGCCAAATATCCTAAGCCAGGCATAAAAATGGTGCCAATCAAGATTGTCCCCAACCCCAAAAGATAAATAATCTCTTTGGTGTTAGGGTATTCTTCTTTAACCATCAATTATTATTAAACAAAATATTCCATAATTTGGCAATAGCTTATTTATGGAATCTTATTTGATTTGTTTAATTTAATAAGATTATGATTAACTTAGTTTGAGAAAAATAATTTTTTCAATATTCGCTATAATCATCATCTTAACTCGCTCAGTCGGCAATACTTTTGCGTCAGATGTTTTAATAAATGAAGTTTATTATGATGTAGATTCAAGCCATGGAGCTGAATCAGATAATGAATGGATTGAACTATATAATACAACTGCTGCTGATATTAACCTAACTAACTGGACAATTACTGATAATATTTCTACAACAACCTTGCCTTCTGTTGTTATTAAACAAAAAAATGTTTTAGTTATTGCTAGTAAATATACTACTTGGAATTTCTGGACAATTTCGGGCGACAAGATTGCTCTTGAATCAAAGATTGGAAATGGTTTAGGTAATGATGGTGATCGGCTGCTACTGAAAAACAGTAACGGTATCGAAGAAGACAAATTATCTTATGGCACTGATGAAACCTATTCTACTATAGCAGATGTTGAGGCAGGGCATTCTATAGAAAGAGTTCCAGCTGAAAGTGATTTTATTGATCAAAACATACCTACACCTGGAGCGATTTCTCAAATATCCTCTTCCACATCCCCTACTCCATCACCCTCCTCTTCTTCTACAAGTTCCAGTTTTATCATCCTTAGCATTCCGAAAAAAATTGATTCTGATCAGAGTTTTCCTCCTAAAATAGATTTAACTTCTATTTCATATCCTAATGAAAAATTTTTTTTAAAAGGAGCTTTTAAAAAAGATGGAACTTCAAATTATTTTGGGTTAACAAAAGTTGGTGATAATTGGATAAAAAATGGTACTAAATCTACAGACCAGTTCCCTATTACAACCGATTCTGTTGGAAAGTGGTCCGGCAGTTTAGAGGTAAAAGTAGATCTTTTGGATGATGGTTATGATGGATCAGGAGATTATATTTTTAAGGTAGCAAGATACAACTCTAATGGAGATAACTTAACCTGGAGTAATGAGATAAATATTAATATAAATGCCAGAGTAATAGTAACTGAAGATGATCAGGTAATGGGAACTTCTTCCTTACAGAATGGAGATATTAAAACAATAGCTGATAAGCCAGAAGAAGAATTTGAAGATTTACCGGAAGAGGTTTTTTCTTTAGAAAGGTACAAACAACGCTTAAGCACCAACTCTGGCTCTTCAACTGCTGCTGGACAGATATTAGGAAATACACTAGAAAATAATTACTCCAATAAATTATTTTATGTTTTAATTATTTTAGGAAATATTATTTTACTTGGGGCCGGGGGTTTGTTTTGGAAACTAAAAAATAATTCTGTATAATTCGCCTATGCAAATAATAACCAATAATTCAGAAGAGACTAAAAAATTTGCCCAGCAGTTAGCTAAAAAATTTATTAAGATTGGTGGGGTAATTGCCCTCTCAGGAGATCTGGGGACTGGGAAAACTACTTTTACTCAGGGATTTGCCAAAGGTCTGGGGATTAAAGATAAAATTATCTCCCCTACCTTTGTACTAACCCGCCAACACAGATTACCAAATTTCAGTAGAATGCTTTATCACTTGGATTTGTATAGATTAGATGACATAGCTTCCATAAAAAATATCGGTATCGAAGAGATGATAGCAGATCCTTTAAATATAATTTTAATCGAATGGGCAGAAAAAGCCAGGGATTTATTACCCCCGGAAACTATCTGGATTTATTTTAAGTCCTTAGATGAAAATACCAGAGAAATTACAACTCTAAATCTTGTCTAATTTCTATCTCCAGTGGACCAACTCTTTCAGATGAAATAAGTGGTAGATCTCGGAAAGTATTTTCCCAAAGATGGCGGATACCGTTTTGATCAGGTTCTTTAATTAGAAAAACCAGTCCTGAACTTTCTGGATGATTCCCATTATCAAATTTTTCTTTCTGATTAATATATGGAGGTTTATCAGGTGAATAAGCATAATCTTCCGGTAAATATCCATATTTTGAAAGTCCATGCCACCAGAATAAATATTGATAAGGATAATCATAAACACTAGGTAAATAAGTATAAACTTTAAAATTTTTACCCTCAGCTTTTTGATAAACATAATCTATGGCAGCAAGTTCACTACTTAAAATTGAATTTCCTTTATTTACGGCTTGAGAGGCTTGAATATAATCGGCTATATTATTAACACTATATACAAACAGCAGCGCTACCAGTAATACAGCAAGGTTTTTTCCCAAAACAGACAATTTAGACAAATAATTTATAGTAAATCCTACGAGCAAAATAGCTGCCACCAGTGAAGCATTAAAATACCATCCTAACACCCCTACCTTAAGAGGTATTAAACCTAAAAGTGGAATAAATAATATTAACAGCGTAACCATAGAAACTAAATCTAATTTTTCCTTTTTGAATAAAATCTTGGAAAGAATAGATAAGAAAAGAAATAATATTACTCCGGTGAAAAACTTTAAATTCATAAAGATAGGCCAAAAGTGATTTAGTCATAAAAAAATTATGGCGTAATTCAAAAATAAATTGTGGTATTAATGTTAAACAAAAAAATAATATTCCTAAATAAAAAGAAGATTTTTTAAAATATTGTCTTTGACCTGATAATAAGATAGATAAAATTATAACCAAAGGCATAAATAAACCTACTGTCACCTCAAAATGGAGGAATATTCCTGCCAAAAACCAGGAAACCAAACTAAAAATTAATTTTCCGGATTCTAGATAACGCCATAAAGCAAAGATAAATACCGGTGTTAAAAAAAGTATCGGGTTAGGATTAAAGGCGTATTGAATACCTAACAGTAAAAAATTAGAAGCCACCCAAATACAAGACACTGCCCAAAAAGCCAGAGTTCCATAAAACTTATCCGCTAAAAACAATAAGAAATATCCTCCAATTGCCCAAAGTAAAATTTCCATTAATATGGCAGCATAAGGATTTCCAAAAGAGAGCAAAAAGGGTATAGACAGTAGATAATACCAAAACGGACCATAATATACCCCATCTATAGAAGTAGTTTGTCCAATTAACCTTAATTTACTTAAAACCACCATCTCTCTAACCTCTACCATATCCCGGGCATTATCCATATTAAAAATGAAGTTGTTATTGGCAGTAATAAATATTCTAAAAATTACTCCAATAGTTAGTATTAAAAAAATTACTTTTTGCATTTAATATTTTTCCCTTTTTTGAATAGTAAATTCACCGATTTTTTTCTCCTCGGTTATATTAGTAAAATAATTTTCTTCTTTCAAAAATTCCTCAATTAAAGCTAATCTAATCCCCCGCAATGGTTCTATTATGACATATCTTTTACTGGGTAAATTCTCTTGAGCTTCCTGAACTTTTAAATTACCATGAAAACCCAAGGCATTTTTACCATTCCATATTGGCAGATATCCATATTTTGCATTGCCATACCATTCAAATAAATAACTCCAGGTTGTATTAATTAATAAAGGCATAGTCAAAGCTTTTACAGCAAAAGCGCTCCCGGATGCATCAGTATAAAGATAATCCAAAACTTTTTTCTGGTCTGATAATAACATCCCCTGTTGTACATTAATCTCAGAAATTGTCCCTTTAGGATTAAACGTTCTAATCATCTGCACATTAGCTGCCATAATTGTTAATAATAATAAAAATCCAATTAGTTTAAATCTTATTAAGATATTGTTAATTAAAAAAGCTACAAAAATTAATAAACTAATTGATACACCGACATTAGTATAATAAAGTGGAATATCTCTTTCTAAATTTTTTACTCCTCCGTGTATTATAAAAGTCGCAAAAATAGAAAAAAACCATATTCCCAAGAATAATGCCTTTTTAGATAATTCATTTCTTTTAAGAAGTAAAAATAAAAAAGCAGCAAATAGAGTAATTAAAATAATTACTTTAAATGGAAAATTATCTACCAGGTTATACATCACCATCCTAGTAGCCATGAAAAGATAGGTATTTGTAATTGTCTCTATGTTTTTATCAGGATTAAAATGAGTGATAGACAGTAAACTTTGCGTAATTCTGAATCCATATTTAAACTCAGATACCAAGAAAGTAGATAAAGAAAATACCAACCCTATTATAGAAATTACCCAACTTTTTAAGGAAATTGCTAAAAAAGATTTCCAATAAATTATTAGTATGAAGATAAAAGGAATTACCAAATAAATTAAGGCAAACTGAAATTGAATAGAAAAACCCAGGCCTAATAATGCCAGTAATAAACCAATCTCTTTTTTAGCAAAAATAACTATCGCCAGCCCCAAATACATAAGTAGTACACTTAAACTCCCTAACGTGGGATTACCCATATAGATAGAAAATTGAGTTTGTTCAAAAGAGATGGCAAAAAGTAAAGCGGCTATAAATCCAATTCTTCTGCTAAACAAAATACTTGCTAGATAAAAGATTAAAAAAATTCCCAAGGCATTAAAAACCCGCAACATTATCGCTACAAATTCTGGGCTTCCTTGTCCGATTAAATAAAGGGGGGTTAAAATATAATAATATAGAACTCCATGATTTAATCCTTCAAAAGAAGTCGTAGGCCCAATAATTTTAATATTACCGGAGATAATTTCCAAGGCTTCATAGGCATCCCGGGCTTGATCATAACCAAAATATATATTACTGGGAAAATAGAGAAATCTAACAGCTAAAGCTAATATAAAAATAACGAACAATACTAACAGGCTAGATTTAATCTCCATGCTTTATACTTCATACATTCCTACATCAATTTTTTCTTTTTTGGGGTAAAATTAAGACAATAATTCTGACTGCAATTACTACTATTGCAAAATAAAAAGTCATCCTTCCAAGTAACCTTTTAATAACTAATACCCCATTAACCTGCTCCATTAAATAGAAATGAGCAATAGCTAATATTAAAGCTAAATAACTTAAAGTTTGAATAATTTTCCAAACCTTTGGATTCAATCTCCATAAAAATATTTTAGTTGAGGTGATAGTAACTAAAAGCAAAATAGCCAACCCTAAAAGTCCACTGATCAACCCTAGAAATTTAGGGTTATTTTGATCTATTAATGCGAGAAAATCCAGCTTCAAATAAAAAATCATTACCAACCCAAAATGTAAAACTAAAAATAGAAAACTAGCGATTCCCCAAAACTTCCGGTGGGCTTTTAATATATCTAAAGAGGGTATAAACCTGGCTAATGGACCTACAAATAATGTCAGGGCTAAAAGAAAAATAGCCACCAATCCAGTAGTTTTAACCATTTCTGAGGGGGTAAATTTCCCAAAATTATAAAACTCAAAATATAAAAAAAATATACCTAAGGGTACTCCCCAATCAATCAACCGTTGAATAAAATTTTTATCAACCGAATAATGGTAAGGATGGACTTTAGTCTTTGCCATTAACTTTATAGTAAAACATGTTAGCAAAAGTATCAAGCAGTATCTTATTCTTGTTACGCTAACAGATGGGAAAATGAGTAATCCATCGTGGCATCTGTTTTTTTATGTGGATTAAAAATATCTTCTGGATCAAAAATATTTTTGATCTTTTTGAAAATACCCACAACTTTTTCTCCATACATTTTTTCTAAATATGGACCCCTAACTAATCCGTCATTGTGTTCCGCAGACATTGAACCTTTATATTTAAAAACCAAATCAAAAACCCGGTCCATTAACTCTGGAATTATCTTTTTCACTACCGGGTCTGATAAATCCATTAGCGGAATGATATGGAAATTTCCATCACCAATATGACCTGCTAATGTATAAACCATTTTATTTTTATACGGTTTTATTAATTCATTAAATTGAGGCAAAAACTGTGGTAAATATTCTGGCTTAACAATAAAATCATCAATAAAAGAACTGGCTTGGCCATTTTCACTATGCAACCTTAATAGTCCAAAACTCTTATGTCTGATTATCCAATATTTTTCAGCTGAAGAGATATTATCTAACACTTTAACTTTAATATCGTAGCTTTGAAGGGATTTTTCCGCATTCAAAGCAACAGATAGCGCTTCCTGTTTTGTATCAGCAGTAAAATTTGCAATCATCACTAATTCCGGAAGAGTCTTGGTTAAATACATCCATATTTCTGGAATAAACCTTAAAAAGGCTGTAAATCTCGTACTATGTTTAAAATCTTTTGCAAGTTCAAATGAAAACTTTGTTGCCAACTCTAAAGTTTCTTTATCAAAACATTCAAAACTTTCAGGCCTAAAGCTTAAAACTCTATTTATAATCTGATCAAGCTGTTTTAAATTTGGAAGCGTAATTGCTAGCAATACTTGATGTGACTTATGGCTTATTAGTTCTAATTTAATTTCAGTAATAATCCCTAGCGTTCCCTGCGAGCCAATAAAAATCTTTGTCAGGTCGAATACTTCTCCATCCCAAATATCCCAGATTGGATACCCAGTTGAATTTTTAGAAACCACTGGTTTTGCAACCTGTATTAATTTCTGGTTTTCTTTAATCAAATTAAAAATTTGAAGGTATAATTTTCCTTCAAAATCCTGCTGGGCAATTTTTTTGTTTAACTGGTCAAAATTAAGCGGCTCAATCAGATATTCATTCCCATCAGACAATATAACTTTTAAATTTAAAACATATTTACTTAATTGGCCATATGTTAAATTTAATTCTCCCCCGGCGTTTGTAGCTACCATTCCACCAACTGTGCATATCTCCCGGGAAGCAGGATAAGTCGGTAAAATTAAACCTTTCTTTAAGGTTTCTATTTCAAAATCTTTATACATTATTCCAGGTTGGGTTATAGCATAATCAGAGCCTTGTTCAATGAAATTATTTATATTTTTTAAGTCAATAATTATTGAATCATTAATTGCCCCACCAGTCATGTCTGTCCCAGCTGCCCTGCAAGTTAAAGATAATTTTGGATTTTTATTGCCACTTACAAATTTAACTAGAGCTTTTATATCATCTATATCTTTTGGGATAGTGATTAATTGAGGTTGAATTTCAAAAATAGAAGCATCCCGGCTATATTTTTTTAAACTTTCCGAATCATCTAAAATTTTACCTTTAATTACTTGTTTAATTTGATCCTTGACCATTAATAAATCATAACACTTTTATCCGCTTTTCAATTTGGAAAATGACAACGCTTATATTTTTTTCCGCTCCCACAATAACATGGATCATTGCGGCCTAATTTTCTGCTTTGTAAAGATTTATCACTTCCATAAGTTTGTTGGGCTACAATATGTCCATCTCTTTCTATAGTTACTTTAGTACTGGATGTTTCTACAGATGCAGGCCTTGGGTCTGGAGTTTCCTGCTCCAGTTGAATATCTATCTGTGGCCTGATTTCTACTCCTTGTTGTTGGGGAATTGCTTGAACCGGTACCCTTTGAAAACTCAATTTAAAAATCCTATGAACTATTTCATAATCAATCTCCTTCATTAACTTTTCAAAAAGGTCAAAAGCTTCTTTTTTATATTCAATTAATGGATCTCTACCGGCATAACCCCGGAGCCCTATCCCTGCCCGTAGATCATCTACACTATCTAAATGCTGTCTCCATAAAGTATCAATAGTCTCAAGGTAAACAAATACTTCCATCTGACGGGCAATTTCTTCCCCAATTTGTTTTTCCCGTACCTGATACCAATGATTTAATAAATTGCTTAAAAATTCTATCACCTGGTCGGCATTTTCCATCACTTGAATCTGACCCATAATCTCTTTTTTAGTATTTACATCTATCGGCACAATAGAAGATATCTCTTCTGCTATTTTTTCTGCATTGATCCCTTCTGAGGCAAAAGCTAAAACTATATTAGCTATTTCCGCAGATATTTTTTCCAGGATCTGCTCTTTTAAAGTTACGTCTTTTTTCTCCGCAGTTTCTAATACTTGATGCCTCACCCCATAAATAATCTGCCTTTGCTGATTCATCACATCATCATATTCAACAGTATGTTTTCTTATATCAAAATTATGGCCTTCAACTTTTTTCTGGGCCCCTTCTATAGCCTTTGAAACAAGCCCATGTTCAATTGGCACATCTTCCGGCATCTTTAAAAAATCCATCACTTTTGAAACCTGCTCACCACCAAAGATTCTCATTAAGTCATCTTCCAAAGAAACAAAAAACCTTGTCTCTCCAGGGTCTCCCTGACGGCCAGATCTACCCCGGAGTTGGTTATCAATTCTTCTGGACTCATGTCTTTCCGTACCTATAACATATAACCCTCCTAACTTCTCTATCCCTTTTTCCAGCTTTATATCCACACCTCTACCT
>CAZFZP010000006.1:23817-27212 GCA_964523515.1 uncultured Gammaproteobacteria bacterium | reverse complement strand
ATGTTTAGGATCCCTACCTGTGGCAAAAGCATTTGGGGCACTATCATTTATAAGATAAATTTTAGGTTGTGGCAAACCAGCAGTAATACAAAGGTTTTCAACAACTCTATAAAGCTCTTTCTGGCTCTTTAAATCGATTTGTTTGGCTCCAGATACTCCTAATACAATTTTATCTGAATAAAAATAGGAGATAAAATTCATTACCCCAGCCATAATGAAAGCAAATCCTACTACCCCTAATCCCCCAACTTCCCCATAACCTAAAGCTTGGGCAAATATATAAATTACTCCCACAGTAAAAAGGGAAAAGAAAAACATGATCAGCCATGTTTTAAAGATATTAGATCCAACATGATCCCAGGCAGTATTAACAGTTGCCATTATGGAGAAATTATATCAGAATTTGACTTTAATATCAGCTTTTTCTTCTTCTGAGGCTTTGAAGAAATCTTCTTTAGTAAAGCCAAACATTGAACCTACCCAGGCTGAGGGGATAGTTTCCAATGAATTATTTAAATCCAAAACATTAGTATTGTAAAACTGCCTGGAAGCTGCCACTTTTGTTTCAGTATCAGAAAGTTCATCCTGTAAAGCTTTAAAATTCTCCGAGGCTTTAAGGTTTGGGTAGTTCTCAGCCACTGCAAATAAAGATTTTAAAGCACCGGTTAACATATTATCTGCCTCAGCTGCTTCATGGGGATTTTTTGCACTCATCAAAGAAGTTCTGGCTTTTGTAACTTCAGTTAAAACACCTTTTTCATGCTTAACATAACCTTTCACAGCCTCTATTAAATTGGGAATTAAAGATGAGCGCCTTTTAAGCTGCACATCAATCTGTGACCAGGCTTCACGAACTCTGTTCCGCAAAGTCACGAGGGAATTATAAGTCATTAAAAGCCAGAGGATTAAAACAACGACTACACCAAGAACAATGTAAGTTATCATGTTTGTATAGTAAACCATTTGGCAAAATCTGTCCAGTCCCAGTTATTCACAATATCCTTAGCTTCAGCCCAACCACGCCTGGCTACAGCTACTCCAAATTTCATATTATCCATCTGGCTAACCTCGTGAGCATCGGTATTTATAATAAATTTAACTCCATATTTTATTGCCTGTTTAACTAAGTCATCCCTCAAATCTAATCTATTAGGAAAAGCATTTATTTCCAGTAATTTTTTATTCTTAGCACAAAACTTAAAAATCTCCTGCCAATTTGCTTCAGATGATACGCGTTTATTTAAAAGTCTATTGGTTGGATGGGATAAAATATCAACATAAGGATTAGATAATGCCTTTAAAATCCTTTTAGTAATTAATTTTTTATCACTCCTATGGCCGGAATGAATCCCAGCTATACAATAATCTAATGTTTTTAAGGCTTCATCAGGCACACTTAAACTACCATCTCCCAGTACATCTATTTCGAGTCCATTTAGTACTCGAATACTTTTATTACTCTCTTTTAATTTTTGGATAAATTTTGTCCTCATTTTTACCCACTCTATCATATCTCTTTTACTTGTAGTATTAAATCCTGGAGGATGATCTGAAATTCCTATAAAATTATATTTTAAAGACTTTGCTTTCTCCATAATTTGCTTGATAGAATCTACTCCCGGACCATGAGAAGGACTTTTAATTGGATAATTAGAATGGGTATGCAAATCACCTTTAATATCTTTAAGCTCTATTAAATCAGGAAGTTGGTGTCTTAAAGCAGCCTCAATTTCTCCAGTATCTTCCCTAATCTCTGGAGCGGGTGTTTGCATACCCAAAAGCTTATATAAATCTTCTTCTGTTTTAGTTGGATGAATTTTTTTTGTCTTTATGTCCTTCACTCCATATTCCGATAAAGAATAACCTTGATTTTGAGCTAAGGTTCTTAAATGAATATTATGGTTTTTTGAACCAGTAAAGTGTTGCAATAAAGCTCCATATGAATCAGGATCCCCTACCAAAAGATCCACCTCTAAACCACCTTTTAAAATAATATTAGCTTTATTTACACCCTGATCTAAAACTCTAATTACTCCTGGTGTTTTAATAAAATGATTTATTACTTTCTGCGGGTTTTTAGAGCTGGCGGCAAAATCTATATCTCCAATTGTAGCTACCTGGCGGCGAAGTGAACCTAAAAAACATATTTCTATAATATCAGGGCATTTTTTTAAGTATTCTAAAATATTTTCAGCATAGCTGTTAGCAAAAGGCAGCAACATTCTACCATCCCTATTTTGCATATCACTTATCCCGTTTATTATTTTTTGGGCGATCTTACTGGAAAAGCCTTTTTTAACTAGTACCCCATTTTTAAGCTTTTTTTGTAAATCATCTATGCTTAAAACTCCTAAACTAGCTATTTGCTCCGAGGTTTTGGGGCCAATTCCAGGAATCTCCAGTAATTCAAACACTACTTTTGGTATCCGTGCTTGTACCTCTTTAAAGTGCCTCACCTGGCCTGTTTTAAAAAGTTCCCCTAAATATTTTCTGATAGATTCACCCATAGTAGGCACTTGATCTAATTTATTCTCTTCCCACAAATCTTGAATTTGTACAGTAGAATGTTCAACACAGTCAGCTGCATTCTCGTAAGCTCTAATTTGAAATATATTGCCAATTTTTTTTATTGAATATGCAGCAGCAACATCCCTTAAGATTCTAGCTATTTGAACATTAGAAATTTCCATTTCCAAACCCTATTATACCAATATATGATACGATCTTAAAATATGTGGAAAATTTTCTTTTTCATAATAACTACCTCAATTATAGGTGTACTTATATTCCTCGGGATAAAATTTTATCCGTTTAAATTTACCAACCAGGATGAAATCTCAGGCGCAGTTTTAGCTGATACTGCGGAAAGCCAAATTAATGATTTTTTCGACCAAACAAAAGATACATTACAAGAAACTTCGCAAAATCTAATCGAAACTGTTAAAGATCAGACCTATAGTCAGACTCAAAATACCGTTGATGCTATTTTTAATAAATCAATTTCCGATACTACTGTCGCAATTAATATATTACAGGATTATAATCCACCTCCCGGCTCTTTTATAATTGATTTTTCAAAAGATTCCAATTTAAAGTTGAGCCTAAATAAAGGGGTTAAATATTATCTACAATTTAAAAACATCCCGACAAATTATTGTCTTTATATTATTGATAATAAATATCAAATTATTGATACTAAAATCGTTGAATTGCAATTTAACTCAAGTGGAACTTACCCAATCAGGTTAAATTCCTGTGAGGTAAATGATAAAAACCTAGGTGAATTAGTTGTCCAATAATATAATGCGGGATCGACGGGGCTCGAACCCGCGACCTTCTGCTTGACAAGCAGACGCTCTAACCAATTGAGCTACGGCCCCAACCCGATAATTCTA